>NZ_JBEXET010000052.1:0-47354 GCF_040606415.1 Streptomyces sp. NPDC005423
GAGGACCCCGACCTGCCCGCGTACTTCTTCGCCGCCACCCCCGTCGACCAGCTCGCCGACCTGCACCTCCGGCTCGACCGCCGGACCTGAAGGGCCGGACGCCGCGGCGTCCGGCCCTTGGCCGTGTCCGGCCCGGTGAATCGGCCGGTGCCGATCGGCGTGAAGGTGCGTCGTGGTGCGGGTGGTCGTGGTGCCGGCGGTCGGGGTGTCAGTCGCCGTCCGGGCGGGGGCCGCGGGGGCCGCCGAGTTCCACGGCCGTGCAGCGCCAGCGGAGGTCCGCTCCCTGTTCCAGCCGGAAGGCCATCGCGCGGAGTTGGTCGCCGGCGCCGATACGGGCGAAGGCTTCCACGGCGCCCGTGCGCGGCACGTAGTAGCCGATGTCGCGGACCACGGGCCGGGTGCCCCGGAGGGTGCGCAGCGGCCCGATCTCGGCGAGGCGGGCCAACTCGTCGTAGGCGCGGCCCGCGGTGTGCCGGAGCATCCAGTGCACGGGCCGCTGACCGCTCAGGACGGCCAGCAGCCGGTCGGCGAAGACATCGGTGGGCCGCGGCTGCGGGACGGGCCCACGCGCCCGCCCGGCGGGCAGGGCGCGGGACGGCCGGGTACGCGCACCGAAGCTGGTGCCGGAGCCGGTCGCGGTGGCCGTACCTGTGCCTGCACCACCCGTGCCGGTGCTTGCGCCGGTGGCGGAGCTGACGGCCGTGCCGATGGCCAGATCCGTACCCGTACCCGTGCCGCCGACCGCGTGGCCCGGCGCGGCGGCTGTCCCGCCAGCGGACCCGGGGGCCGTCCCGCCGACAGCCGTACCGGACCCCGTACCGGACCCCGTACCGGTGCCGGTCGGCGTCCCGTCGGGGGTCGTCCGGGATGTCCCGGCGCCCGGTGTGCGGGGTGATGTGCCGCCGGGGCGGCGGGGGTCGCGGCGGGCCGGGGGGCGGGTGGACGGGTGCTGGGCCGACCTGGTCATGACCTTGTTCATGCGTGTCCCCGCTCAGTGCGCCCGGAACGTACCGGGAAGTAACTTGTTGGTCGGAGACCTTGTACGACGCCGCGCACCAGGACGGCAAGGACCCGGTGGGACGCGTCGGGGGGCCGGGAAGGTTCACTTATCCGAGTGACCGGGCCGTGCCGGAGCCCATGGGCTCGGGGGTGTGCCGGGTGAATCCCGGGCGCCGGGTGGACGCCTCCGCGGCTCTGGGCGGGGACTCGATCGGGGACTCCCGCACGTATCCTGAAGGCCCTCCCGGAGACGCGGCACCGCGCTCCCCGAGGCCCTCTCCGACTACGAAAGCGGCAGCCATGCGCGTCTACGTGCCCCTGACCCTCCCCGGTCTCGCCGAGGCGTACAGGACGGGCGAGTTGGGGGCGGGAGGGTTCGTCGCGTACGCCGTCACACCCGCGCTGCGCGAGTGGTACCTCTCCGAGGACATCGAGGAGCTGGAGTACGCGGCGCTCAACCGGGCCGCGTTCGCCTCGCTCCGGCTGCTCGCGGCCGAGCCGGACGCGGTGCGCCGCCGGGTCGTGGTCGCCGTCGACGTACCCGACGGCACGGCGCAGGCCGACCCGGAGCGCGGGCTCGACCCGGCGGCGCTCGGCGAGGTGCGGGTCACCGGCACCGCGAGCCTGGCGAGGGCCGCCGCGGTCCACGTCGACCTGGCCGACGCGCAGCGGGACGTGGCCGCCGCCGCCGAGGCGCTGGCGGCGGCGGACCGGGGCGACGACGACGCGCAGTCCGTCGTGGACGACGCCGAGGACCACGAGCTGCTCTGGTACGCCACGCAGGAGATCCCGAACCTGGTCGGCCTCGCCGACTGAGCCTCCTGCACCCCTGTGACCTGCGGTTCTCCTGATTGTCAGTGGCGGCGGGTACTTTTTCCGACATGGGGATGCAAGCAAGCGCGCACATCGTGTGGGACTGGAACGGCACGCTGTTCCACGACAACACGGCGATCATCGGCGCGACGAACGCGGCCTTCGCCGAGCTGGGCCTGGCGCCGATCACGATGGAGGAGTACCGGGCGCTGTACTGCGTGCCGGTGCCGAAGTTCTACGAGCGGTTGATGGGGCGTCTTCCGACGGACGCAGAGTGGCTGATCATGGACGAGATCTTCCACCGTTACTACGCGGAACACCGGCTCACCTGCGGGCTGACCGAGGGTGCCGCGGAGCTGCTCGCCGGCTGGCGCTCGGCGGGGGGCAGCCAGTCGCTCCTCAGCATGTACGTGCATGACGAACTGGTGCCGCTGGTAAGGGAGTTCGGCATCGAGCCGCACTTCATACGGGTCGACGGGCGCACCGGCCCCTCGGGCGGCAGCAAGGCCGAGCACATGGTGCGTCACCTCTCCGCACTGACCGGGGTCGATCCCGCGCGCACGGTCGTCATAGGGGACGCGGCCGACGACGCGGTGGCCGCCCTGCACGTGGGGGCGCGGGCGGTGCTCTACACCGGCGGTTCGCACGGCCGGGCCAGCCTCGAAGCGGTGGGCGTGCCCGTGGTGGACTCGCTGGCCGAGGCCGTCACGGAGGCGGAGCGGCTGGCGGCCTGAGAAAGGTCCTGCCCCGCCCGGCCGGACGCCGGTCGGCCGTAGGACGGCCTCCCGGTACGGCGGTCGGGGCCCGCGCGCTTTTGTGCAGAACGTCGAAGTCGCACCCCCGGTTCTGTACACATACGGGTCATGACGACCCCCGGGTGAGGGGCGATAGCCTTGTGGCGTGATCAGCGCGATAGTTCGCGGGGGCACCATCGCCTCTGCTCCGCGCCCGGTGAGCACGGACGACATCCGTGACCGGGCGGCGGTCGCTGGTCCTCGCGGGCGGGACGGAGCTCTAAGGGCTTCCAGGACGCCGTACACACCACGGGAACAGGCGCCGCAGAGAGCAGGGTCACACCCCGTGAGCGTGTCGAGAATGGCTGATAACCCTCCGCTCATCTCACCTTGCGGCATAGCGTCGGAGCAGACCGGAGACCCCGGGCCGTGGCGTCGAGCCGCAGGGGAAGAGACCGTACTTCCTTCTACGTCACGCAACGGCGCGCGACAGGAGTCAGAGGACAATGCAGACCAAGCTGGACGAAGCCAAGGCCGAGCTGCTCGAAAGGGCTGCCCGGGTAGCTGAGAACAGTCCGGCCGGGGGCCACCTACCGACCGGGACGACGGACGAGAGCACCCCGGACCGGGACACCGTGTTCGCGTTCCTCCAGCGCTACTACCTGCACACCGCCCCGGAGGACCTCGGCGACCGCGACCCGGTCGACGTCCTCGGAGCCGCCTACTCCCACTACCGGCTGGCCGAGACCCGCCCCCAGGGGACGGCCAGCGTGCGGGTGCACACCCCGACCGTCGAGGAGAACGGCTGGACGTGCAGCCACTCCGTGGTCGAGGTGGTCACCGACGACATGCCCTTCCTCGTCGACTCGGTCACCAACGAGCTGACCCGGCAGGGGCGCGGCATCCACGTCGTCATCCACCCGCAGATCGTGGTCCGCCGCGATCTCACCGGCAAGCTCATCGAGGTGCTCACCACCCCGCCCCCCGGCGAGCTGCCGCACGACGCGCACACCGAGTCCTGGATCCACGTCGAGATCGACCGCGAGACCGACCGCGCCGACCTCAAACAGATCACCGCCGACCTCCTGCGGGTCCTCTCCGACGTCCGTGAGGCCGTCGAGGACTGGGAGAAGATGCGGGACGCCGCCCTGCGCATGGGCGAGGAACTGCCCACCGAGCCGACCGCCTCCGACCTGCCCGGCGACGAGGTCGCGGAGGCCCGCGAGCTGCTGCGCTGGCTGGCCGCCGACCACTTCACCTTCCTCGGCTACCGCGAGTACCAGCTCCGCGAGGACGACTCCCTCGCCGCCGTCCCCGGCACCGGCCTGGGCATCCTGCGTTCCGACCCGCTGCACGGCGGCGACGACAGCCACCCCGTCAGCCCCTCCTTCGAGCGGCTCCCGGCGGACGCCCGGGCCAAGGCCCGCGAGCACAAGCTGCTCGTCCTGACCAAGGCCAACAGCCGCTCCACCGTGCACCGGCCGTCGTATCTCGACTACGTCGGCGTGAAGAAGTTCGACGCGAACGGCGAGGTCGTCGGCGAGCGCCGCTTCCTCGGGCTGTTCTCCTCCGCCGCCTACACCGAGTCCGTGCGCCGTGTGCCCGTCATCCGGCGCAAGGTCGACGAGGTGCTGCGCGGCGCCGGCTTCTCGCACAACAGCCACGACGGCCGCGACCTGCTGCAGATCCTGGAGACGTACCCGCGCGACGAGCTGTTCCAGACGCCGGTCGACGAGCTGCGGACCATCGTCACCTCCGTGCTCTACCTCCAGGAGCGCAGGCGGCTCCGTCTCTACCTGCGCCAGGACGAGTACGGCCGCTACTACTCCGCCCTCGTCTACCTCCCGCGCGACCGCTACACCACCGGCGTGCGCCTGCGGATCATCGACATCCTCAAGGAGGAACTCGGCGGTAACAGTGTCGACTTCACCGCCTGGAACACCGAGTCGATCCTCTCCCGGCTGCACTTCGTGGTCCGCGTGCCGCAGGGCACCGAGCTGCCGGAACTGTCCGACGTGGACAAGGACCGGATCGAGGCCCGGCTGGTGGAGGCCGCGCGGTCCTGGGCCGACGGCTTCGGCGAGGCGCTCAACGCCGAGTGCGGCGAGGAGCGCGCCGCCGAACTGCTGCGCCGCTACGGCAACGCGTTCCCCGAGGGCTACAAGGCGGACCACTCCCCGCGCGCCGCCGTCGCCGACCTGGTCCACCTGGAGCGGCTCACCGAGGACCAGGCCTTCGCGCTCAGTCTCTACGAGCCGGTGGGCGCCGCCTCCGACGAGCGCCGCTTCAAGATCTACCGCAAGGGCGGCTCGGTCTCCCTCTCCGCCGTCCTCCCGGTCCTGCACCGGCTCGGCGTCGAGGTCATGGACGAGCGGCCGTACGAACTGCGCTGCGCGGACCGGACGACGTCGTGGATCTACGACTTCGGGCTGCGGATGCCCAAGGCGCCCGGCGGCGGCACAGGCGACCATCTCGGCGAGGACGGCCGCGAGCGGGTGCAGGAGGCGTTCGCCGCCACCTGGACCGGCAAGGCGGAGAACGACGGCTTCAACGCGCTGGTGCTCAGCGCCGGGCTCAACTGGCGTCAGGCGATGGTGCTGCGGGCGTACGCCAAGTACCTGCGGCAGGCCGGTTCCACCTTCAGCCAGGACTACATGGAGGACACCCTCCGCAACAACGTCCACACCACCCGGCTGCTCGTCTCCCTCTTCGAGGCGCGGATGTCGCCGGACCGGCAGCGGGCCGGCCGGGAGATCGTGGACGCCCTCCTCGAAGAGGTCGACGCCGCCCTCGACCAGGTGGCGAGCCTTGACGAGGACCGGATCCTGCGGTCCTTCCTGACCGTCATCAAGGCCACCCTGCGGACGAACTTCTTCCAGAAGACGCGGGACGGGCAGCCGCACGCCTACGTGTCCATGAAGTTCGATCCGCAGGCCATCCCGGACCTGCCGGCCCCGCGCCCGGCGTTCGAGATCTGGGTGTACTCGCCGCGCGTCGAGGGCGTGCACCTGCGCTTCGGCAAGGTCGCGCGCGGCGGGCTGCGCTGGTCGGACCGGAGGGAGGACTTCCGGACGGAGATCCTCGGCCTGGTCAAGGCGCAGATGGTGAAGAACACCGTCATCGTGCCGGTCGGCGCCAAGGGCGGCTTCGTCGCCAAGCAGCTGCCCGACCCGGGCGTGGACCGTGAGGCGTGGCTCGCCGAGGGCATCGCCAGCTACCGCATGTTCATCTCGGCGCTGCTCGACATCACCGACAACCTGGTGGCCGGCGAGGTCGTCCCGCCCTCGGACGTCGTACGGCACGACGAGGACGACACCTACCTGGTGGTCGCCGCCGACAAGGGCACCGCGACCTTCTCCGACATCGCCAACGAGGTCGCCCAGAGCTACGACTTCTGGCTCGGTGACGCGTTCGCCTCCGGCGGCTCGGCCGGCTACGACCACAAGAAGATGGGCATCACCGCGCGCGGTGCCTGGGAGTCCGTCAAGCGGCACTTCCGGGAGCTGGGGGTGGACACCCAGAGCGAGGACTTCACGGTCGTCGGCGTCGGTGACATGTCCGGTGACGTGTTCGGCAACGGCATGCTCCTCAGCGAGCACATCCGGCTCGTCGCCGCCTTCGATCACCGGCACATCTTCATCGACCCGAACCCGGACGCGGCCGTCTCCTACGCCGAGCGCCGCCGGATGTTCGCACTGCCCCGCTCCAGCTGGGCCGAGTACGACACCGGCCTGCTGTCGCCCGGCGGCGGGGTCTTCCCGCGCTCGGCCAAGTCGATCCCCGTCAACGGCCACATCCGCGAGGTCCTCGGCATCGAGGAGAAGGTCTCCAAGATGACGCCGGCCGATCTGATGAAGGCGATCCTCAAGGCGCCGGTCGACCTGCTGTGGAACGGCGGCATCGGCACCTACGTCAAGGCCAGCACCGAGACGCACGCGGACGTCGGCGACAAGGCCAACGACGCGATCCGCGTCGACGGCGCCGACCTGCGCGTCAGGGTCGTCGGCGAGGGCGGCAACCTGGGCCTGACCCAGCTCGGCCGGATCGAGTTCGCCCAGCACGGCGGCAAGATCAACACGGACGCCATCGACAACAGCGCGGGCGTGGACACCTCCGACCACGAGGTGAACATCAAGATCCTGCTCAACGGCCTGGTCACCGACGGCGACATGACCGTCAAGCAGCGCAACAAGATCCTCGCCGAGATGACCGACGAGGTCGGCTCGCTCGTCCTGCGCAACAACTACGCGCAGAACACCGCGATCGCCAACGCGCTGGCCCAGTCCAAGGACATGCTCCACGCCCAGCAGCGCTTTCTGCGCCACCTGGTCCGCGAGGGCCATCTCGACCGGGCGCTGGAGTTCCTGCCGACCGACCGCCAGATCCGCGAGCGGCTCGCCCAGGGACAGGGCCTGACCGGTCCCGAGACGGCCGTCCTGCTGGCGTACACGAAGATCACGGTCTCCGACGAGCTGCTGCACACCTCGCTGCCCGACGACCCGTATCTGCGCACCCTGCTGCACGCCTACTTCCCGACCGCGCTGCGCGAGAAGTTCGCCGAGCGGATCGGCACCCACGCACTGAGCCGCGAGATCGTCACGACGGTCCTGGTCAACGACACGGTCAACACGGGTGGTACGAGCTTCCTGCACCGGCTGCGCGAGGAGACGGGGGCGTCCCTGGAGGAGATCGTCCGGGCACAGACCGCGGCCCGCGCGATCTTCCACGCGGCCGAGGTGTGGGACGCCGTCGAGTCCCTGGACAACAGGGTCGAGGCGCCCGTCCAGACCCGTGTCCGGCTGCACTCGCGGCGGTTGTGCGAGCGCGGCACGCGCTGGCTGCTCAACAACAGGCCGCAGCCGCTCCAGCTCGCCGAGACGGTCGACTTCTTCGGCGACCGGGTCGAGCAGGTCTGGTCCCAGCTGCCGAAGCTGCTGCGCGGCGCCGACCTGGAGTGGTACCAGCAGATCCACGACGAACTGACCGGCGCCGGCGTCCCGGACGAACTGGCCACGCGGGTGGCCGGGTTCTCCTCCGCCTTCCCTGCACTGGACATCGTCTCGGTGGCCGACCGCACGGGCAAGGAGCCGATGGACGTGGCCGAGGTGTACTACGACCTCGCCGACCGTCTGCACATCACCCAGCTCATGGACCGCATCATCGAGCTGCCCCGCGCCGACCGCTGGCAGTCCATGGCCCGCGCCTCCATCCGCGAGGACCTCTACGCGGCGCACGCGGCCCTGACCGCCGACATCCTGGCCGCCGGCGACGGCACCTCGACACCGGAACAGCGCTTCAAGGCGTGGGAGGAGAAGAACGCGGCGATCCTCGGCCGGGCGCGTACCACCCTGGAGGAGATCCAGGGTTCGGACTCCTTCGACCTGGCGAACCTGTCCGTGGCGATGCGCACCATGCGCACCCTCCTGCGGACGCATTCGTAGTCCCCACCAGATCGCCCCGCACACAAGGGCGCCCCGGGCCGGTGAGCAATCGGTCCGGGGCGCTTTTCTTGGTCGGCCTTTGCGGTACTCGAACGGTCGGCTTACCGTCGTCCGCTATTGCTTGGGGCGTGACTGTGAATCTCATCGAGGACCGCACGACCGCCCCCGAGCGGCCGGTCCGCCAGGCCCGGCAGGTCGTCCTGGAAGTCGCGAAGTTCGGGATCGTCGGCGGCAGCGGCGTCCTGGTGAACTTCGCGGTCTTCAACGCCCTTCTGCACGGCCTGCGTTGGCCCGCGATGCTCGCGACGGTCCTGGCCAGCTGCGTCGCGATGGGCGCCAACTACCTCGGCTTCCGCTATTACACCTACCGCGACCGGGACGCCCCCGGCGGCCGCCGCATCGCGCTGTTCTTCGCCTTCAGCGGCATCGGCGTCCTCCTGGAGAGCGGCCTCTTCTACGTCGGCTACCACGGCCTGGGCCTCCACGGACCGCTCGAAGTGAACGTCGTGAAGGCCCTGTCCATCGTCCTCGCCTCCGCCTTCCGCTTCCTGGTCTATCGCACCTGGGTCTTCCGGGACGAGGCGTCCTAGCCGCCCCGCGTCCCAGCTGCCCGGCACCCCGGGGTCAGGCGGCTTTGGCCCGGGCCCTGGGCTTGTCGGCGCCGCCGGTGAACGCTTCGTAGGCCTCCAGGACCTCCTCGGTCGGGCCGTCCATCAGCAGCTCGCCGCGCTCCAGCCACAGCACCCGGTCGCAGGTGTCGCGGATCGACTTGTTGTTGTGGCTGACGAGGAAGACGGTGCCCGCGTGCTGGCGCAGCTCGCGGATGCGTTCCTCGGAACGCCGCTGGAAGGACCGGTCGCCCGTCGCCAGCGCCTCGTCGATGAGGAGCACGTCGTGGTCCTTGGCGGCGGCGATGGAGAAACGCAGCCGGGCGCCCATGCCGGAGGAGTACGTCCGCATCGGCAGGGTGATGAAGTCGCCCTTCTCGTTGATCCCGGAGAAGTCGACGATGTCCTGGTAGCGCTCCTTGATCTGTTCCCGGGACATGCCCATGGCCAGACCGCCGAGGAAGACGTTGCGCTCGCCGGTCAGATCGCCCATCAGGGCCGCGTTGACGCCGAGGAGCGAGGGCTGGCCGTGGGTGTAGATGTGGCCGTTCTCCACGGGGAGCAGGCCCGCGACGGCCTTGAGCAGCGTGGACTTCCCGGAACCGTTGGTCCCGATCAGGCCGATCGCCTCGCCCTTGTACGCGATGAAGGACACCTTCTTGACGGCGTGCACCCGGCGCACACCGGCCGCCTTCTCGGTCTGCTTGCGGCGCATCATGCGGTTGAGGGCGGCGGTCGCGGTGCCGCGTCCGCCGCCGGTCCCGTTGACCCGGTAGACGATGTCGACGTTCTCGGCGATGACGGTGGGGATCAGGTCGCCGGCGCCCGCGGGGGCGGCGTCGTTGAGGTGCTCAGCCACGGCCGTACGTCTCCTCAGCCTTCCAGAAGTAGATGAATCCGCCGACACCGGCGACCAGCGCCCAGCCGACGGCAGCCGGCCACACGTGCGGGGGCAGCTGGTGCGCGTGGAAGCTGTCGATCAGCGAGAAACGCATCAGGTCGATGTAGACGGCGGCGGGGTTGGTCTCCAGCAGCACCGTCACGAGGTGCGGCAGGTGGTCCTTGTTGGTCAGCTTGTCGATGCTCCACATGACGCCCGAGACGTACATCCAGGTACGCAGCACGAACGGCATCAGCTGGGCGATGTCCGGGGTCTTCGCACCCATCCGGGCCATGATCATCGAGACGCCCGCGTTGAACGTGAACTGGAGCACCAGCACCGGGACCGCCAGCAGCCAGGAGGCGCTGACCGGCACGCCGAAGCAGAGCAGGATCACCACCAGGGCGGCCATCGAGAACAGCAGCTGCTGGAGCTGCTGGAGCGCGAAGGAGATCGGCAGCGCGGCGCGCGGGAAGTGCAGCGCGCGGACCAGGCCGAGGTTGCCGGAGATCGCCCGGGTGCCCGCCATGATCGAACTCTGCGTGAACGTCCAGATGAACACGCCCGTCACCAGGAACGGGATGTAGTCCGGCACACCGCGCTTGGTGCCCAGCAGGATGCCGAAGATGAAGTAGTACACCGCCGCGTTCAGCAGCGGGGTCATCACCTGCCAGACCTGGCCCAGCTTCGCCTGGCTGTACTGCGCGGTGAGCTTGGCGGTGGCGAAGGCGGTGATGAAGTGGCGCCGCGCCCACAGCTGGCGGACGTACTCGGGCAGGGTGGGGCGGGCGCCGCTGACCGAGAGCCCGTGGTGGGCGGCGAGCGCCGCGAGGTCGTCTTCGTCGGCCGGGGCCGACGAAGGGGGCGGTGTGTCGAGGACCTGGCTCACATCCGCTGCTTTCGCTCGGGGGGAGGGGGTGGTGCGTGCGTCCGGCTGCCGTGTTCCCGTTACCCGCCGTTTGCTTACGCTTCTCTTCACGTTTTCTTACGTCGGGACGGGACCGTATCGTCGCAACGTGAGAGTAGGGCGTCACGGCGTCGGAACGCAACCGTTTCGTCGCGACGAATCCGAGGAGCGAAACGCCCCGTCTCGTCGGGACGCAACCGTTTCGTCGCAACGCCCCTATGCTGGACCGCATGACGACGAACGCCGACGAGCCCCAGACGCGTCCGCGCCGCCGCACCCCCGCCGGGGCGGCCGTACTGCGCGAGGATGTGACCGACGCCATCCGCGCGGCCGTCTTCGAGGAGCTCGCGTCCGTCGGATATGCCCGGATGTCGATCGAGGGCATCGCGCGCCGCGCGGGCGTCGGCAAGACGGCGGTCTACCGCCGCTGGCGTTCGAAGCTGCACCTGGTCCTGGACGTCGTGTCGGCGATCGCGGTGATGGGCCTGCCCGCGCCCGACACCGGCTCCCTGGAGGGCGACCTGCGGCTGCTGTTCGAGGTGACGGCACGCGCGCTGCGCCACCCCGTCGCCTCGCAGATCATCCCGGACCTCCAGGCCGAGGCGGCCCGCAACCCGGAGATCGCCGAGGCCATGCAGAAGACGCTGCGGGAGGGCCAGGAGGGGGTCGCCACCGGCATCATCGCGGCGGCCGAGCGCCGCGGCGAGATCCGTCCCGGTATAGACGAGGACCTGGCCCTCGACCTGATCTCCGGCCCCCTGTACTGGCGCTCCGTGGTCATCCGCGGCACGAAACCCCCGAAGGGCTACCTCGCCGCACTGGCCCGGGCGACGACGGAGGCACTGAAGGCGCTGTAGGCGCCGGGCAGGGGGGAAGCGCGGGCAGTGGGGAGGCGCGGGCAGCAGGTGCCACAAGGCAGCGGGCCGCCGCTGGGCAGCCGGACGCGCGGGCAGGCACGGAGGTGCGGGCAGGCGCCGGGAGGCAGGAGGCGCGGGGAGGCAAAGGAGCGCGGGGACGTAGTAATGCGCCGGGAGGCGCGCGAGGCAGAGAAGCGCGGGGAGCTACGGCGGGACGCGCGCCCCTCCCCGCCTCTACCCGCTCCCCGCCTCTACCTGCACTCCACCTCTACCTGCACCCCGCCTCTACTCCGACCGACCCCTACCTCCACCCCCCTTCACCCCGTGGCCCGTCCGTCAGCCGCGTGCCGCCTCCGGGTGTCGCCGTACCCAGCCCGCCCACGCCGACGTGATCATGTCCTGGACGTCGTGCCGGGCCTTCCAGGCGAGTTCGGTGGCGGCGCGGTCGGCGGAGGCGACGACACGGGCCGGGTCCCCGGGCCGGCGCGGGTCGACCACCGGGGGACGGTCGTGACCGGTGACCGCGTTGACCACATCGATCATCTCGCGGACCGAAACGCCCTCCCCGCGTCCGATGTTGAGGGTGAGGTCGCGGCCCAGGGCGGCGGCCAGGGCGCGGGCGGCGGCGACGTGCGCCTCGGCCAGATCCACCACGTGGATGTAGTCGCGGACACAAGTGCCGTCCGGGGTCGGGTAGTTGTCGCCGAAGATGCGCGGGGGCGCGTTCTCGGTGAGCCTTTCGAAGATCATCGGGACGAGGTTGAAGACGCCGGTGTCGGCGAGTTCCGGGGTGGCCGCGCCCGCCACGTTGAAGTAGCGCAGCGACGCCGTGGCGAGGCCGGTGGCCCGGCCGGTGGCGCGCACCAGCCACTCACCGGCCAGCTTCGTCTCGCCGTACGGTGACATCGGCGCGCACGGGGTGCGCTCGGTCACGAGGTCCACGTCCGGCACCCGCTCGGCGGCACCGGTGGACAGGTCGTCGTAGACCACCGTTCGTTCGCCCGCCGCGGTCAGCGCGCGGACGACGTGTGCTCCGATGTAACCGGCGCCGCCGGTGATCAGCCAGGTCATGTGCGGCGTCCCCCTCTGTCTGTCGTCCACGGCGGCGTGCGTGGTGCGTGGTGCGTGGTCTTCGCGCTCAGTCAAGCAGCCGTCGCTCAGGCCCGGGAGCCCGCCGGGGCGGGGCGGGGGGAGATGCCGTGCGGGCCGACCGGGCGGAGGGGGTCGCGGGGTGTGGGGGCCGGGCGGCCGGAGCGCCACAGGCGGACGAAGGAGAGGACGGCCGCCGCGCCGAGCAGGCCGTTGCGTACGACCATGAGCGCGCAGCCCGTCCAGGTGCCGCCGATGACCTCGCCGTAGAGGACGGGGTAGATGACGGTGCTGACGGCGCTCGCCGCGGCGATCAGCGCCGTCACCGGGCGTTGCCGGGTCCGCCGCGAGGTCAGGCAGACGGCGGCCAGGCCGAGCAGCCAGATCATGTACTGGGGGCTGATCACCCGGCTGGTGACGGTGAACAGCAGCACGGCGCTCAGCGCCGCGTCGTAGGGCGTGGCGTCGGTCCAGTGGCGGGCCCGGACCCGCCACAGCAGCAGGAGGCCGAAGGCGACGGCGGTGAGCGCGAGGGAGAGACGGGCGACGGTCGCGACGTACGGTCCGGTGTACTCCATGGCGCCGTACTGGTAGCGCACCCGGCCCGGCCAGCCCGCGTGGGTCGCCAGGCCGAGGACCGTGCCGCCGAACGACTCGATCTGCACGCCCCGGCCGTCCTGCTGGCGGAGGAAGGCGAAGGGGTGGTCGAACAGGACGACGAGGGCCGTGAGCGACAGGGACGCCATGCCCGCGGCCGACAGCCAGGCCGAGCGCGTGGGGCGTCCCTTGGGCGTTCCCAGCAGCACCAGCGCCGGCCACACCTTCACCAGGGTGCCCAGGGCGGCGAACGCGCCGCACGCGCGCGTGGAGCGCGACAACGTCAACAGGGAGATGACGGCGAACGCCGTGACCTGCACGTCGTAGCGGGCCAGCGGGACGTGCAGCAGCAGGGGGAGGCCGCCCGTCCAGTAGGCGGCGCCGCGCAGCGAGCGGCCCGGACGGCTGCCCGCGCGGGCCAGCGCCAGCGCGATCAGCGCGTCGGCGGCGAGGGTGAGGACGACGAACCCCTGGAAGTACGTCAGCTCCGGGAGCAGCGCGGGGCCCAGCAGCACCGGCCCGGCGCCGGGCGGGTACTGCCACAGCCGGTCGTGCGCCGGGAAGGAGCCGTGCGCCAGGAGGCCGTACCAGTGGTGGTACAGCCGCCACACCTCGCGGGCGACCGCGCCCTTGCCGAGGAAGGGCAGGGTGCTGTGGGCGAGCAGCCACAGCATCAGGGCGCGGGTGGCCAGCCAGGCGGCGGAGAGGGACAAGAGGCGACGTTTCATCACCGAGGATCGTAAGGTCGTCGTATGCCGCGCGGTGGCTGATACGCCGTCAATGGGCGGTAAGAGATCGTTAATAGCACAAAATCGGGCCCGTGAAGAACGTGAAGAGTGCTGCGGTCGCCGTGGCTGTGCCCGCGGCCGTGATGTGCGGGCTGGGTCTGTGGGGGATCGACCGGGGCGGCATGTGGCGCGACGAGGCGGTCACCGCCCAGGTCGCCCGCCGTTCGGTGCCGCAGATCTGGCGGCTGCTGCACGGCGTGGACGCGGTGCACGGCGTGTACTACCTCCTCATGCACGTGGTCCTCGCGGTGCGCCCCGGGGAGGTCGCGCTGCGGCTGCCCTCCGTGGGCGCGGCGGCGCTGACGGCCGGCCTGGTCGCCGCGATCGGGGCCCGGCTGGCCCGGCCGAGGGTCGGACTGTGGGCCGGTCTGCTGTACGCGGTCACCCCGATGACCGGCCACTACGCGCAGGAGGGCCGGTCGTACGCGCTGGTCGCGGCGGGCGCGGCGGGCGCGACGCTCCTGCTGCTACGGGCCCTGGAGGGGCGCTCGTGGTGGCCGTACGGCCTGGTCGTCGCGGCCACCTGTCTCCTCCACGAACTGGCGGTCCTGGTGCTTCTCGCCCACGCCGTGACCCTCGCCCTCGCGCGGGTGCCGGCCCGGACCTGGCGCGGCTGGGCGTACGCGGGCGGGGGCGCGGTGCTCGTCCTGCTGCCGTTGGCGGTGGTGTCCCACGGGCAGGCGCGGCAGGTGGCGTGGCTCACCGCGCCGGACGGGGAGCAGGTCAGGATGTTGCTGCACGCGTTCACGGGCCCGACGAGAGCGGTGCGCTGGACGTACGCCGGACTGGTCGGCGCGGCCCTGGCCGAGGGGTGGCGGCGACGGCCGTCGGTGGTGGGCGTGGCGCTGCCGTGGGCGGTGCTGCCGCCCGCGCTGCTGATGACGGTCTCCCAGGTGCGCCCGCTCTACGACGACCGTTATGTGCTGTACGCGCTCGCGGGTGTGCCGCTGCTGGCAGCGGCGGGCGCGGACCGACTGGTCACCGCCGCGGGGCGGCTTCGGCGCGCGGCCGGTTCCGGGGCGTACGCCGCTTTCGGGGCGTGTACCGGTTCTCGCGGCGGAGTCGATACGAGCGCTGGCCCCGGTACGCGCGCCGGAGCCACCCCGGTCCCCGTTCTCCGCGCCCTCCGCGCTGTCCCCGTCCTCCGCGTCCTCCGCGTCGTTCGCGTACTCCGCACCCCCCGTCTTCCCCTCGCCGCGCTTCTCGGTGCCCTGGCCGTCGCCCTCTCCTTCGTGCACCAGTTCCCGGCACATCGCGAGGACCGCTGGGCCGGGCACCGTCCCGACAACCTGGCCGCCGTATCCGCGCTCGCCGCGCGGGAGTTGCGCCCCGGCGACCCGGTGCTGTTCCTGCCCGCTCTCGGGCGGCGGTCGGAGGCGGCGTATCCGGGCGGCTTCCGCAAGGGGCGGGACGTGGCGCTCGCCACGCCGGGTGCCGAGTCCGGGACGCTGTACGGCCGGGAGGTGGGCGTCCGGGCGCTGCGCCGCCGGCTCGCGCCGTTGGACCGGCTGTGGGTCTTCGCCGAGCCGTACGCCCTGGACTCGCCCTGGTATCCGAGCGATCCGACCGAGCGGCTCAAACTCACGGTGGTGGGCGAGGAGTTCGTGCCCCAGGAGCAGTTCGTGCGCCGGGGCGTGACCCTGCGGCTCTATGTGCGGCGGCCGACTGCCGTCCGGCCGGCCGACGGAAGTGCGGCCGACAGGGATGCGGCTGACGGGGATGCGGTCGGTGGGCGTGCGGTCAGCGGGGATCCTGCGGTGTCGCCTGGGCCGCCGCGTCGAGCGCCGTGGTGAGCTGGTCGAGGCGGGCGCGCAGATCGCGGATCCCGTCGAGGTCGAAGCCGGTCGCGCCCAGGATGTGGCGCGGCACCTCAAGGGCCCGCTCGCGCAGCTCCGCGCCCTGCTCGGTGAGCCCCACCTCGACCGAGCGCTCGTCGCGCGCGCTGCGCTCCCGGCGTACCAGGCCCGCTGTCTCCAGCCGCTTGAGCAGCGGGGAGAGGGTGCCGGAGTCCAGGCGCAGATGTTCGCCGAGTTTCTTCACGGGCAGGTCGCCGTGTTCCCACAGCACCAGCATGACCAGGTACTGGGGGTAGGTGAGCCCGAGGTCCTTGAGGAGTACGCGGTAGACGCCGCCGAAGGCGCGCGAGGCCGCGTTCAGGGAGAAGCAGATCTGCTGGTCGAGCCGGAGCCAGTCGGATGTGGGCGCGTTCATGTCTTCCAGGATAGCTCTTGCGGGCCATTTAGTTGTGCACAATTAAGTTGTGTGCTCTACTTACTCCGTCGCACCGCAGCACCGAACTTCCGAGAGGGATGGTTTTCCATGGACGCGCTGTACACCGCTGTCGCCACCGCCACGCACGGCCGCGAGGGCCGCGCCGTCTCCAACGACGGCAAGATCGACCTCGCGCTGGGCATCCCGGTGGAGATGGGCGGCAACGGCCAGGGCACCAACCCCGAGCAGCTGTTCGCCGCCGGTTACGCGGCCTGTTTCGGCAGCGCGCTGGGGCTCGTCGGCCGGCAGGCCAAGGTCGACGTCACCGACGCCGCCGTGACCGCCGAGGTCGGCATAGGCAAGCAGGGCGAGGGCTTCGGCCTGAAGGTGACCCTCCGGGTGGAGCTGCCCGACACCGTGGACGAGGAGACCGGCCGCAAGCTCGTCGAGACCGCCCACCAGGTCTGCCCCTACTCCAACGCCACCCGCGGCAACATCGAGGTCGACCTCGTCATCGAGTAACCCCTCCGTACGACACACGGCACACAGCACACGACCCGCGCCGCGACCCGTCAAGGGCGCGGCGCGGGTCGCGTCCGGGCACCGCCTCACCGCAGCGAGTGTGCCCGTTCGGCCTTCATCTGTGGTGGCACCGCCGCCCGGCCCTGGACGACGGGCTCCAGCAGCAGCGGCACCCCCACCACCGGCAGCAGCCACGCGAGCACGATCAGCCGGCCGCCCCACACGGTGATGTCGGGATGCGCGGCCTGCGTGAGGATGCCGGTGAACGCCGCCGCCAGCAGACAGACCCCGAACGCCGGCCGCCGCAGCGCACCCCACGCACCGGTCGCCAGCGCCGCCGCGAAGAGTGGTTCCCACAGCTGCCGTCGGGTCCACTCCACCCAGAAGTCCGCCTCCAGGTGCAGGAATTCGGGCCAGAGACGGGTCCGGTCGGGACGGGCGTAGTGGTCGGTGAGCAGATCCTGGAGGCTGTCGGTCTGGGACGGGTAGTGGAGCGCCTTCGCCAGCAGCAGCGTGCCGAGGACGGCCGCGCAGCCCAGTACGGTGATCGCCGCCACCCCGCGCCCGGGAACCCGCCCGCACCGCCGTCTCCGTACGCCGATCAGGGCGCCGGCCGCCGCCAGGCACACCCCGAGGAACAGCGCCTGCGAGTGCTTCACCGCGAAGAGGACGAGCAACGAGCCGCCGATCAGGGCGAGTCCGGCCCGCGCCCGCTGCCGGGTCAGCACCAGGGCGCAGCCCCACACCGCCGCCAGGGTGAGCGCCAGCATCAGGCCCTCGGTCATCGGGCGCATCGCGGTCGTCCCGCACGGCAGGACGTAGAAGAGGACCTGTCCGGTCAGGGCTAGGGGCAGGGGTACGGAGAGGGTGCGCAGGATCAGGAAGGCGAGGATGCCGCCCGCGACCGCCGCGACGACACTCGCCGTCCACAGTCCCCAGGTGATGCCGAACACCGTCACGAACGGAACCAGGAAGACCGGGTATCCGGGCCGCGCCTCGAAGATCCGCATGAACCGCTCGGACATGAACGGCAGCGTGTGCCCGCCCTGTCCGGCGTGCGTCCGTTCCTTCAACTGCCGCCACTGCTGGGCCCGGCAGCCGGCGGTGAAGCGCGCGGTCGGGTCCGGGTCGTGGAAGTCCAGGACGTTCACGCTCTGCGCGCGGCGGGCCAGTGAGGCCCGGCCCCGGCAGGCGTAGTCGATGGTGAGGACGGCGGTCTCGTGCCGGCTGTGGCCGCTCAGACTGAGCGCGTACGCCAGGTAGTTCTTCGTGTCGGGGGTGGCCCGGACGGTGACGTTGGCGAGTTGCAGCAGCGAGAAGACGGCGGCGACGAGGAGCACCCAGCTGCGCGCGGTCAGGGCGGCACGGCGCAGGGGGAGGCGACCGGCGGAGAGCCGGCGCACGGTGGCCCGGCTCATGACGACACGACCAGGCCGTGACCGGAGGCCGGGGCGGGCACCCGGGCCGTCGTCTCCGGGGGCAGCCACCCGTCCTCGCCGAGCAGCAGCGTCCGTACGACCCGTTCGGCGGCGTGTCCGTCGTCGAACTCGCAGAACCGCGACCGGAATGCGGCCCGCAGCCGCGCCGACTCCCCGTCCGCCCAGGCACCGGTGGCGAACAGCTCCGCCAACTCCCGGTAGCAGCGCGAGACATGACCCGGCGGCTGGGCGGTGATGTCGAAGTAGGCACCCCGGCTCGCCGTGTACGCCGGCCAGTCGTCGGCGTGCAGCACGATCGGCCGGTCGAGCAGGGCGTAGTCGAACATCAGGGCCGAGTAGTCGGTGAGCAGGACGTCGGCGGCGAGCAGGACGTCCTCGACGTCCGGTACGTCGGTGGCGTCGACGAGGATGCCCCGCCGGTGCAGTTCCGTCAGGCCCGTCCCGCGCGCCGGGCCGGTCGCGAGCCCGGGGTGCAGCCGTACCACCAGGGTGTGCTCCGGACCGAGGCCGGCGGCGAACCGGGCCAGGTCGATCCGGTCGGTATGGCCGCCCCGGACGTACTCGCGGTGGGTCGGCGCGTACAGCACGACCGTCTGCCCGGCCGGGATGCCCAGCCGGGCGCGGACCGCGCGGCCCGCCTCGGGACCCGCGTTCACCAGGGCGTCGTTGCGCGGGCTGCCGGTACGCAGTGAGGTGAAGTGGCAGGGGTAGGCGCGCTCCCAGACCAGTTCGGAGTGGCGGTTGGCGACCAGGCTGTAGTCCCAGCGGTCGGCGCGGCGCAGTATCTGCGGTACGTCGACACCGTGCCGGGCGCCCGGCTTCTCCAGCAGGTCGGCCGCCATGTACTTGAGCGGGGTGCCCTGGTGGGTGTGGACGTGGACGCTGCCCGGCCGTTTGGCCGGCAGCGCGGGCCAGTTCACGTTGTTCACGAAGTACGTTGCCCGCGCCAGGAGTTGGCGGTGACGCAGGGTGTCGGGCAGGACGTGCTCGACGTCCGGCGGCAGCAGCGCGGCCTGTTCCTCGTCGCGGACCACCCACACACCGCGCAGGTGCGGGGCGATCTCCCGGGCCTTGCGGTAGATCGCCCCGGGGTCGCCCAGGACGCCCTGGTGGGAGAAGGCCGAATAGACCGCGAGGTGCGGGTCGAGCGGACGCCTGGCGTGCAGTGACGACCAGCCGCCCCTGATCCGCCCCGCCGCCGACCTCCGCACCGGCGCCGCGCGCCGCGCGATCTCGCGGCGGCCCCGTTCCGCCTGCCGCCTGACCCGGTACAGCGCGTAACTCCCCTCCAGGACACGGAGGTCGGCGTCCACGGCGGTGTCCGCCGGCCGGTGGGCGCGGAACAGCGCGGCCGTACGGCGGAAGAACTCGGCCTTGTCGGACGGGGGCAGCCGGTCCGGCTTGGCGAGGATGTCGAGGCAGTGCTCGGCCATCTTGCGGTGCAGGCAGGGCCGCCAACTCGTCAGCTCGGGGCGGGAGTCGAGGAAGGCGAAGACCCGCTCGTACTGGTCGTGGATGTCGAAGTGCTTGCGGCTGGTGGTGGAGAGGATGTTGCCCTGGCGGCGCTGGCGGTAGTGGAGGCAGATCCGGTCCAGGGCCGCGACGCGCTCGGCACTGAGCAGGACCGGGAACGTCCAGGGGGTGTCCTCGTAGTAGCCGGGCGGGAACTCGAAGCCGTGCTCGTGCACGAACGCGCGCCGGTAGACCTTGTTCCACACCACCATCAACAGGTCGAGGAACTCGGGGTGTTCGGCGACGGTGAAGGTGCCCTCGGCCGCCGCGAGGACGTGCGCGAGCACATTGCGCCGCGTGCCGCCCCACCAGTAGGTGCGCGCGTAGTCGAAGACCAGCACGTCCGGGTCGCCGCTCTCGTCGAGCCGGTCGGCCATCGTGCCCAGGGCGCCCGGGGTGAGGGTGTCGTCGCTGTCGAGGAAGAGCAGGAAGTCGCCGGTGGCATGGGGCATTCCGGCGTTGCGGGCGCGGCCCAGGCCGACGTTCCGCGGCAGGTGCAGCACCCGTACTCGTGGGTCGAGGGCCGCGTACTCGTCGAGGATCGCGCCGCAGCCGTCCGGCGAGCAGTCGTCGACGGCGATCACCTCGATGTCCCGGTACGACTGGTCGAGCACCGAGTCGAGGCACTCGCGCAGAAAGCCCTGCACCTTGAAGACGGGGACGATGACGCTGAAGCGGGGCACGTCGGGGTCAGCTCCTTACGAGGGTGGCGGCGGGGGCCGGGATGCGCTCCGCGAGCGGGATCACGGGCGGTACCCCCGCCGGGGGCTCACCGAGGAAGACCCGGCGTACCACCCGCTCGGCGGCCAGCCCGTCGTCGAACTGGCAGAACCGGGACCGGAATGCGGCCCGCAGCGCCGTGGACGCGTCGTCGGCGTGGGCGCCGTCGCGGAAGATCCGGGCCAGCTCCTCGGGGGTACGGGCGACCGGTCCCGGCGGGGCCGCCATGAGGTCGAAGTAGACGCCCCGCGTCTCCCGGTAGACCTCCCAGTCGTCGGCGTACACGACGATCGGCCGGTCGAGGTTGGCGTAGTCGAACATGATCGACGAGTAGTCCGTGACCAGGGCGTCGGCGGCCAGGCACACGTCCTCGGAGGAGCGGTGCCCCGTCACGTCGATGACCCGGCCGGTGCTCCGGGCGCGGCCCTGGTCGTAGAAGTAGTGGGCGCGCATCAGCACCACCACGTCCTCGCCGGCCGCCGCGCAGAACGCCTCCAGGTCGAGGCCGGGGTCGAAACCGGACCGGTAGTCGCGGTGCGTGGGCGCGTAGAGGACGGCGGTGCTGCCCTCCGGAACGCCCAACTCCCGTCGTACGCGCGCCACATCGGCGGCCGTCGCCGTGTAGTAGACGTCGTTGCGTGGATAGCCGTACTCCAGCGTCTCGTACCGGCCCGGGAAGGCGCGCTCCCACATCTGGGTGGAGTGCCGGTTGGCGGAGATGTTGTAGTCCCAGCGGTCGACCCGGCCCAGGAGCCTGGCGAAGCTGCCGGTCGCGGCGGCGACCACCGGGTACGTCGACTGGTCGACGCCCATCTTCTTCAGCGGGGTGCCGTGCTGCGTCTGGACGTGCACGCTGCCGGGCCGCTTGACGACGCCCTCCGCGAAGTTGGCGTTGTTCACCAGGTAGGTGGCGCGGGCCAGCACGTCCCAGTAGCGGCGGCTGCCGATGACGGCGTGCTCGACCCCCGCCGGTACGGCGTCCACGGCGTCCGGCTCGACCAGGAACACCGACCTCAGGTGCGGGGCGAGTTCACGCGCCTTGGCGTGGATCGCGGCCGGGCTGCACACATAGCCGCGGCCCCAATAGGCGCAGTACACAGCAAGGTTGGGGTCGAGCGGGCGGCGCAGCGCACGGGCGTAGCGCAGCCGGGTGCGGAGCATCCGGGGCCGCGGGACGCGTTCGGCCGCCCTCGCCGCCGACCGGTTGGCGGCCCGCAGGGAGTGGAACGCCGTGTAGGCACCGGCCGCCAGCAGCCGGTGCTGCATCCCCACGCTGCCGCCCGGCGTCCGGAACCCGGCCGGACGGTGGCGGCGGTAGAGCCGGGCCGCCCGGCGGAAGAAGGCGCGCCGGCCGGAGGGCAGCCGCTCAGGGCGGGACGCCGTCTTCAGGACGGCCGCGAAGACCTGCTCGAAGAGGGCGTACGACCGCTCGGCCGGCAGCTCTTGGCCCGCGGTCAGCGCGGTCTCCGCCTGGTCCAGGAGCTGCCGCTGGTGCTCGCCCGGCTGGTTGAGCCGGCTGCCCTGCCGGCGCGGCCGGTGCCGGACGGCCACCGAGCGCAGCACCGCGAGCCGTCCGGCGGCGGCCGTGACCCGGCCGCCCCAGCCGAGGTCCGTGAAGTGACCGTCCGGGAAACGGAGTTGGTGGTCGGTGACGAACTCGCGGCGGTAGGCGGCGCTCCACGCGGGGAGTTGTACGGCGGTCAGCCTCGGGGCCTCGGCCGGGGCGAAGGCGCCCTTCGGGGCCGGCGCGAGCAGCGGGGCCGCCGGGTTGGCCGGCTCGCCCTCCCACCACGGGGTCCGCTCGTGCTCGAAGAAGAGCACGTCGACGTCGCCGGTCTCGGTCAGCCGGGCGTCCAGCGCGGCCAGCGCGCCCGGCACCAGCAGGTCGTCGCCGTCCAGGAAGAGCAGGTAGGCGCCGGTCGCCGCGGCGAGGCCGGTGTTGCGCGCCCCGCCCAGTCCGGCGGAGGGCGGGGAGTGCACGGGGGCCACCCGGGAGTCCCGTCCGGCGTACCCGGCGGCGACGTCGGCGGCCGGGGCGCCGGGGGCGTCACAGACCGGGATCAGCTCGACGTCGCCGAACGACTGGGCGAGGACCGAGTCGAGCGCCTGGGACAGCCGGCCCGCGACCCCATGGGACGGGACGATGATGCTGAAGCGGGGCATTCTGTTCTTTCTCCTGTGGTCGGAGCGCGCGGCGGCCGGGGCGCCCGGCCGGCCGCCGGCTGGACGGACGGCTCGGGGTCGGCCGCGACGGGCTGGAGGGCATACGAACTCCCCTGCTTGAGAACGCCGTTCAGAGGCTGTCGGTGACGGGGGCGACCGCGGTGGGTTGCGGCCCGGTGGGTTGCGGCACGGTGGCGAGCGGGGAGCGCGCGAGGGGCGGGGCCGGCACCGGACGGCGCTCGGCGAGCGGCACCACCGGCGGCAGCGCCGCCTCCTCCTCGCCGAGCACGATCCGGCGTACGACCCGCTCGGCGGCGCGACCGTCGTCGTGGGGGCAGAAGCGTTCGCGGAAGGCGGCGCGCAGCTGGTCGGAGCGGGAGCCGCGCCAGCGGCCGTCCGCGAAGATACCGATCAGTTCGTCCTCGCTGCGCGCGACCGCGCCGGGCGGGCGGGCGCGCACGTCGAAGTAGGTGCCCCGGGTGGCCTCGTACACCTCCCAGTCCTCGGTGTGCAGCACGATCGGCCGGTCCAGGCCCGCGTAGTCGAACATCAGGGACGAGTAGTCGGTGACCAGCGCGTCCGAGGCGAGACAGAGCGACTCCACGCTCGGGTGGCCGGTGACGTCGATGACCCTGCCCGGTCCGGTGGCGAGCGGGCCGCCGTGGCGGGGGTGGGCGCGGGCCAGCACGACGAAGCGCGGGCCCAGCCGGCGCAGGACACGGTCCAGGTCGAGGGCGGTGCGCTGGGTGCGGCGGTGGTCGCGGTGGGTGGGCGCGTACAGGATCGCGACCGTGTCCCGGGGGATGCCCAGCGACTCGCGCAGCCGGGCCACGTCGGCCGAAGTGGCGTGCTGGAACACGTCGTTGCGCGGAGTGCCGTATTCGAGGGTCGTGTAACCGCCGGGGAACACCCGCTCCCAGGTCAGGGTGGAGTGCCGGTTGGCGGACAGGACGTAGTCCCAGGTGTCGACGGACCGGAGGAGCTCGGCGAAGTCCATGTCCCGTGCGGCGGCCGGGTGTTCCTGGAGGTCGAGGCCCATGTGCTTGAGCGGGGTGCCGTGTGGGGTCCGGATCACGATCTGACCGCGGCGCTTGACCAGCCGGCGGTCGAAGTCGGCGTTGTTCACGAGGTACTTGGAGCGGGCCAGCGCCGTCCAGTAGGCGGCCGTGCCGGGGCTGACGCCGAGGGTCGCGGCGGGCAGCGTGTGCTGGTGCTCGGGGCGGGCGATCCACGCCGTGCGGATCTGCGGGGCGAGCGTGCGGAACGCGGTCTCCAGGGCGCCCGGGTCGCAGCCGTGGCCGCGCCCCCGGTAGGCGGTGAACACGGCCCGGTCACCGCGCAGCGGAAGGCGCAACTGGACGCGGTAGTGCAGCTGGAGGAGGGCCGCCCGCACCGCGCGCCGCGCCTTGCCGGTCAGTCTGCGGGTCCTGCGGTGGGCCGACGCCGCCCACTGGAGCGTCCGGAAGGTGCGGTGGACGCCGAGCCGGACCAGGGCGTGCCGGACGCGCTTGCGCGCCGGGGCCCCGCGGCCCGGGACGCGGTGACGGCGGTAGTGGGCGCGGGCGGCGCGCAGGAAGTCGGCGCGGGTGCCGCGCGGCAGCCGGTCCCGCCTGGCGACCACCGCGAGCAGGTGGTCGACCATGCGGCGGAACAACACCGGTCGCCAGCAGTCGAGTTCGGGGCGCTCGTCGAGGAAGGCGAAGACCCGGTCGTACTGGTCGAAGATGTCGAAGTGCCGACGGCTGGTGGTGGAGAGGATGTTGCCCCCGCGCCGCTGGCGGTAGTGGACGCAGACCCGGTCCAGCGTCGCGAGGGAGTCCGCGGTCAGCAGCACCGGGAAGGTCCAGGGCGTGTCCTCGTAGTAGCCGGGAGGGAAGGCGAAGCCCTCGCGCTCCACGAACTCCCGCCGGTACGCCTTGTTCCAGGCCACCATGAGCACGTTCAGCAGCCCGGGCCGGTCCGCCAGCCGGAACGGCGCCGGGCCCTCCTCGCCGAGCTGGGCGGCGACCTTGTTGCGCTCGGTCCGGCCCGACCAGTAGGTGCGGGCGTAGTCGTAGACCAGGACGTCCGGCTCGCCGGTCTCCTTGATCCGGTCGGCGATCGCCCGCAGCGCGTCCGGGGTGAGGGTGTCGTCGCCGTCCAGCAGGACCAGGTAGTCGCCCCGCGCCGCCGCCAGCCCGGCGTTGCGGGCCGGACCGAGGCCCTGGTTCTCCGGCAGGCGCACGGCCCGCACCCGGGCGTCGCGGGCCGCGAACTCGTCGATGATCGCGCCGCAGGCGTCCGGCGAGCAGTCGTCGACCGCGATCAGTTCGAGGTCGGGGTACGACTGGGAGAGCACCGATTCCAGGCACTCGTGCAGGTACGCCTGAACCTTGTACGCGGGGACAATGACACTGAACCTGGGCAAGGGACATCCATGGGTCGGTCGGCGCGGGCGTTCTGCCCGGGAACGGCCAATGGAGTGACTTGGTTACGGCGACTACGGCATACGGGGGACCCCCGGTGAACGGGAAAGGGCGGCCCGGTAGCGGACCGCCCATGCCCAACTGCGCCTGTACGACGCCTACTTCACGGCGCCCGCCATGACGCCGGTCACGAACTGCCGTTGGAACGCGAAGAACACGGCGAGCGGGATCACCATCGAGATGAACGCGCCCGGCGCCAGCACGTCGATGTTGTTGCCGAACTGGCGTACCTGCGTCTGCAACGCCACCGTGATCGGCTGGGTGCTGGACTTGGTGAAGACCAGCGCGACCAGCATGTCGTTCCACACCCACAGGAACTGGAAGATGCCGAGGCTGGCGATGGCCGGCCCGCCCAGCGGCATCACCACCCGTGTGAACAGCCGCAGTTCGCCCGCGCCGTCGAGACGGGCCGCCTCCAGCAGTTCGCGCGGGATCTCCGCGAAGAAGTTCCGCAGCAGGAAGACCGCGAACGGCAGCCCGAACCCGACGTGGAACAGCACCACCCCGAAGATCGTGCCGAACAGCCCGATCCTGCCGAAGAGTTCGGCGATCGGGATCAGCGCCACCTGCACCGGCACCACCAGCAGCGAGACCACGCCCAGGAACCACCAGTCGCGGCCGGGGAACTCCATCCAGGCGAAGGCGTAGCCCGCGAGCGAGCCGATCACCACCACCAGCAGGGTCGCCGGGACCGTGATCAGCACCGTGTTCAGCAGGGACTTGGTGATGTCACCGTTCTCCAGCAGCGTCTTGTAGCTGTGGAAGGTGAGCTGGGAGGGCGCGCTGAACACCTTCCACCAGCCGCTCGCGCTCATGTCCTGCGGCGAGCGCAGCGAGGAGAGCAGCAGTCCGATCGTCGGCACCAGCCAGAACAGACCGACCACGATCAGGAAGAACTGGACCGCGCCCTTGCTCACCCAGCCCAGCAGCCGCGTCCCGAGCGACTCCTTGGCCTGCACGGCCGCGAGGGGGGCCGCCGTCTCGGGGAGACTTCCGGCATGCGTCGTCATCTCCGCACCTCCCGCCTCAGCCGGCGCACATTGAAGAGCATCACCGGGATCACCAGCAGCAGCAGGAAGACCGAGATGGCGCTGGCGATGCCCGGCTGGTCCTCGGCGAAGCCCTTGCGGTACAGCTCCAGGGCGAGCACGTTGGCGTCGTCCTGCGAGGAGCCCGGGGCGATGATGTACACCAGGTCGAAGACCTTCAACACGTTGATCATCAGCGTCACGGCGACCACCGCGAGCACGGGCGCCAGCAGCGGCACCGTGATGCGGCGGAAGACCTGCCACTCGTTGGCGCCGTCCACCCGCGCCGCCTCCAGCAGCTCCCTGGGCATCCCGGCGAGCCCGGCCGCGATCAGCACCATCGCGAACCCGGCCCACATCCAGATGTACGAGCCGATGATCGCCGGCGTGACCATCGACGGGCCCAGCCAGTCCAGGCCGTTGTAGGGCTCCTTGAAGTTGCTCGCCGGCAACCGCAGTCGGGCTCCGTCGGCGGCGGCGGGCAGCGTGAACGTGCCGTCGTCCGCCGCCTTCGCCGAGGCCACCACCCGGCCGTCCTTGACCGCCTCGATCCGCATCCCCGCGTAGCCCACCTCGGAGGGGTCGACCGCGCCCAGCTTGCCGACGCCCTTGCCCCGGGTGAAGTCCTGCCAGGTCGTGCCGGTGATCTTCCCTGGCTCGGGCTTCGCCGCGACGGCCCCCTTCACCCCGTCGGGCAGCTTGTCCGGGGCGACACCCACCAGGGGCAGCTCGACGGCCTCGCCGGTGCGGACGGTCGCCCTGGTGACGAAACCGCCGTCCCGGGCCACGAGCGGCGACTCCCGGCCCGGGTGCGCCTTCGGGAACGCGGACGACTGCGCGAACGTGTCGTGCACGCCCACCCACACCGCGTTCGCGACGCCCTTGTTCGGGTCCTGGTCGTACACCAGCCGGAAGATGATCCCGGCGGCGAGCATCGAGATCGCCATCGGCATGAAGACGATCAGCTTGAACGCCGTTCCCCAGCGCACCCGTTCGGTCAGCACCGCGAAGATCAGACCGAGCGCGGTCGCGACGGTCGGCGCGAACACCACCCAGATGACGTTGTTCTTCAGGGCGGTGCGGATGCCGTCGTCGGTGAAGAGGGACTTGTAGTTGTCGACGCCGGCGAACCCGTCGCCGGACTGGTCGTAGAAGCTGCGGACGACCGAGTACCCGATCGGGTAGACCACGAGCGCGCCCAGCAGTACCAGCGCGGGCAGCAGGAAGAGCGCCGCCACCGTCCTGCGGGTACCGGTCACGCTCTTGCGCGTGCGGGGTGGGGCGGGGGTCCCGGGGACCCCCGCCGCTGCCGACGTCATCGCCGGATCAGCTCCCGCTGCCGTACGCCGCCGCCGCGTCCTTCTCCAGCTTGGCCTGGGTGCCCGCGATGTCGGCCGGGTTCTTCAGGAAGTCCTGGAGGTCCTTCCACTCGCCCTTGCCCGGGGTGCCGCCGAAGGCCTGCGGCGCCTGGTCGGACATGTCGAAGCGGAAGTTGTCGCCGGAGGCGATCAGGGCCTTGGCGATCTTCTGCTGCACCGGGTTCGGATACGCCGAGACCGGCACGTTCTTGTTGGGGGAGAGGTAGCCGCCGAGCTTCGCCTGGATCGTCGCCGCGTCCGGGGAGGCCAGGAAGGTGGCGAGCGCCTGGGACGCCTTGGAGTCCTTGAAGATGACGGCCGCGTCACCGCCGGAGACCACCGGCGAGGCGCTGCCCACCGCGGGGAACGGGAACACCTTCGCGCCCGCGCCCACCTTCTCCTTGGTCTCGCCGATGTTGACCTGCACGAAGTCGCCCTCGTAGACCATGCCGGCCTTCGGCTGGTCGCCGCCGGTGAAGGTCTGGGTCACCGAGGCGGGGAACTCGGTCTGCAGCGCGCCGTCCGCGCCGCCCGCGACGAAGTCCTTCTTGCCCCACACCTGGGCCAGGGTGGTCAGGGCCTGCTTGACCGACGGATCGGTCCACTTGATCTTGTGCTGGGCCAGCTGGTCGTACTTCTCCGGGCCCGCCTGGGAGAGGTACACGTTCTCGAACCAGTCGGTGAGGGTCCAGCCGTCGGCGCCGCCGACCGAGAACGGGGTGACACCGGAGTCGTAGACCGTCTGCGCGGTGCTCAGCAGCTCCTGCCAGGTCTTGGGTTCCTTGGCGCCGGCGTTCTCGAAGACCTTGGCGTTGTACCAGACCAGCGACTTGTTGGCGGCCTTGTAGTAGACGCCGTACTGCTTGCCGCCGACCTTGCCGATGTCCTGCCAGCCCTGCGAGTAGTTCTTGGCGAGTTCGGCCTGCGCCGCCGCGCCGAGCGGCTTGGCCCACTTCTTGTCGACGGCCTGCTTGATGGCTCCGGGCTGCGGCAGCATCGCGACGTCCGGCGGCTGGCCGCCCGCGATCTTCGAACCGAGGAAGTTGATGATCGGGTCCTGGGCGGGCACGAAGGTCACCTTGGCGCCGGTGCGCTTCTCGAACTCGGCGAGGACCGCCTTGAAGTTCTTCTGCTCGGCGCCGGTCCAGACGGCGGCCACCTCAAGGTTCTGCCCGTCGAGCCTGGGGAGGCTGACCGTACCGGCGGTCGGTGACGGGGTCGTCTTCTCGCCGTCGGACTTGCTGCCGCCGCCCCCGCACGCGGTGAGCGAGAGCGCCAGTGCCCCCGAGGCGACAACCGCCGCTGTGCGTACGGCACTTCGTGTCCGAATGGTGCTGCTCGTACTGCGCATCACTGCCCCGTTCCTCGCTCCTCGTCGAACGCTCGAACGCTGTCCGTCCGCACTGGTCTACGCCCGGGGACTCGAGGGCTGCAAGAGCGCGTTCGGTGTCAAGACCGTGATCGTGACCCGCTCGTGACGTCGGCTTGAATCCATGGGACCTCCACAGGCGGCGCTCAGAGAAGTGACGGCACCTCCGCCGCCGACACCGACCGGGCGGCCCGCTCCAGCGCGCTGGCGAGCAGCGCCAAGTCCGTGGGCCCGTTGCCCAGTTCGCGCACCGGGCGGCGGGCGGGCGGGTCGCCCATGCGCTGCCACTCCAGGAGCACCACCGTCGGACGCAGCGTCGCCGTACGGGGGATGCGGCCGGTGACCCGGCCGCCCTGGAAGGGGGTGCTCCGGCCGTCCGCCGTCGTCAACCTTCCCCGCCCTGGGGCCGGTTGGTCCGGTCCCGCGGCGACCGCGTCGAGGGTGACGCGCAGCGTCGCGTGCCGGGCCGGCTCCGTCCCGCCCGTCCCCGCCTCCGGCGCGGCGGCGGCCACCAGGTGCACCCCGAGTCGCTCACCCTCGCGGGCCACCGCCTCCAGCGCCCGTATGACAGAACCGGCGGCGGGCCGCCCCGGCGAGCCGAGCGGCGGCCGCACCAACGCGTCCAGGTCGTCCACCACCACCACGAGCCGGGGCAACGGCGGCCGGGCCTCCGCCCGTTGACGTGCCGCCGGCGGGCGCAGCCGGATCGTCGAACTCGACGCGGACTCTATGTCCCCCGTCCCCGCCGCGCCCCGGGCGGGTGCCCCGCGCTGCGCGACCAGACGGCCCGACACCTCGTGCCGGGTGTGCCAGTCGGCGAAGTCGGCGCGGCCCAGCAGCTCGGCCCGCCGCTTCAACTCGGCGCTCAGCGACTGCGCGAACTCCCGCATCCGGACCGGGTCGTTGGCCGTGAGATGCGTGGTGACATGCGGTACGTCCGTGCAGACCCGCAGCCCCTCGCCGTGGCCACCGCCCGCGCCCACGCTGTCCCGGCCGTCCATCAGCACGATGCCGAGGCGGTCCGGCCGGTCGGCCGCGGCCAGCGAGGCGACCACCGCCCGCAGCAACTCCGTACGCCCGCTGCCGGGCGGGCCCTCGATCAGCAGGTGCGGCCCCTCGGCGGCGAGATCGGCGCAGACGGGGCCGCGCGGTCCGGCGCCGAGGACCGCCCAGGCCCGGCCGCCGAGCGCTTCCGGGTCGTCGCCCGCGTCCGCCCAACGGGTCAGCAGCGATGCGGGGGTGGCCCGGGCGAGCCCCAACTCGTCGAGCAGCCGCGCCGATCGGGGCAGCGGAACCGACACACGCGCGTGCCGCTCACCCGCCGCGCCCTCCGCCCGCAGGGGCGCCAGGGCCCGCGCGAACCGCTCGGCCCAGGCCGGCGACACCGCGTCCACCGCGGCCGTCGTGCCGTGCCCCACGGGCACCGGCGCCGAGACGCCCGCCCCGGCCGCCGGGGAGACCCCGTCCGGCCGCGAGGCGCCCGCACCGGGGCGGGCGACCCGCACCAGCCGCAGCGCCGTCGCCACATCACCGCTGAGCAGGGCGACCGCCCCGCACTCCCGGAACACCGGAGAGGCGGCACAGGCGGCCTCGTAGGTCTCCGTGACCGGCCAGGAGGGCGGGGCGGGCTCGGTCTCGGCGAGACAGATCACGTGGATCCCGGCGGCCGGCCCGTCGTGGGCCAGCCGCGCCACCGCCTTCCGCACGGCCGCGCCGCCCGGATCGCCGTCCACCACGAGCACCGTGTACGGCCCGGGGAAACCGCCCGCCGGACCGTCGCCGTCCTCCCTGGCCCAGGCGGGGCGATGGACCCCGCCCCGGGCCGGCTCGCCCGCGTCCTGGGGGTGCGGCGCGGGTGCCGGATCGCCGGCGCCCCCGCGCGGGGCGAGACCGAGGGACTCGTCGTCGGAGGGGTGCGGACGGGTGCCGCCCGGGGGCCGCTCGTCGAAGCGGGCCGGGGACGTGTACGGGGAGCCGGGGCGGGTCGTGCCCTGGGTGTCCGCGGTGTGGTCGTCCAGGCGGCGCAGGAGCTCCTCCGTGCGCGCCGTGGCCTGTTCGCGGTCGTAGGCGAGCAGGAGGCGGCAGTCCTGGCCGTGCGCCGGGCGCAGATGGGGCAGCCAGCCGAGCCAGGACCACTCGGCGGTGCGCTCGTCCGCGGACCGCGCGCGGTCCGCGCTGACGAGGACGATCTCCAGGCACTCGGGGGAGTGCAGCGCGACCAGTTGGGCCACCACGGCGCGGGCCAGCCCCGCCAGCCGCGCGCGCGGACCGGCCAGCCCCAGCGCCCCCACCTCGCGCAGCCCCGCGGTCACCGGCACGGCGGGCAGCAGCCCCGAGCCGTCGGGCGCCGCCCGGTCGGCCGTACCGAGCCGGACCGTCAGGGCCTCCGGGTGGCCCGGCCCGCGCTCCCACAGCCGCGGTCCCGGGCCCAGCGCCGTCAGCAGCAGGGCCGCCAAGTCCGGCCAGGTGTCCGGCTGTTGCGGGAGGGACGGGGTCGGCGCCGGGTGCTCGCCGGGCACGTCGTCGGCGTAGGACCCCTCCGGGCCGGCCGCCAGGTCCTCGCCGCGGCCACCGGCCAGCCGGCGCGCCCACTTGCCGAGGCCACCGCGCCTGCGCGCCCCCTGCTCCCCGTCCGCGCCCCGAAGTGGCGTGCCCTGTAGGCCGGTTGAGGGATCGGCGGAGGAACCGGACGCGTCGTCCGGGAAGTCGTCGTAGGGACCGCCGTGTCGCGTCGTACGGGAGGACGGCGCCTCGTCGGGGAGGTGCGCGCCGAGGCGGCCCGCGTGCGTGTCGCCGCCGGTGACGCGGGGCGGCGGCTCGGAGCGGGAGGCGGCCGGCCGGTTCTCGATCCCGGGGGCGGAGCCCTGCCCGGGGACGAGGGTCTGCGCGGCCGGCGGAGCCTGCGAGGCCGACGAGCCCCCGGTGCCCGCCGGCATCCGGATGTGTCCCTCGCCGTCCGGGGCCGTCTCCACGCGCGCGCCAGGCCCCCCGGCCGGGGTCAGCCGCAGCGCCGACTCGCCGATGCGCAGCAGCGTCCCCGGCGCGAAGCGCACCGGGCGGGTGCCCACGCGGGCGCCGGCCAGTGTGGTGCCGTTGGTCGAGTCCAGGTCGGCGACCGAGACCCGGCCGCCGGGGTCGACCGTCACCGCGCAGTGCAGCCGGGAGACGTCCGGATCGTCGAGCGGAACGTCGGCGTCGGCGGAGCGGCCGATGTGGATCTGCCCGCCGTGCAGCAGGTGGACCCCGCCCGCGTCCGGCCCGGCGACCACATGGAGCTGGGTCGGCGCGTCGTCCAGCTCGGGGTGCGGCTCGGGCTCGGCCGGGGCGCCCAGGGACAGCACCGCGCCGTCGGTCAACGGGGGCTCGCCGAGCGTGCAGCGCTGGGCGTCGAGCCGCTCCGCGCCCGCGTACAGCACCACCGGTCCGCCGCCCTCCCGGCCGCGCTCAGGCGTGCCCGCGCCCGCGTCGGCGGAGACCGCCGAGGCCAGCGCGGACGCCACGGCGGCCAGCGCGGTACCCGCGGGCGCCGTCACCAGCACGTCGCAGCTCGCGGCACGGCCCCGCGACGACGGGGCTCCCCCCTGGTCGGGCGCGGTCGAGCCCTTGGCGGAGGGCGGCCCCAGCGGGTCTACGACGGTCAGCCGGATCTGCATCGCCGTCAGCGGTCCCTTCTGTACGGGCACGGAATTCCCCCACCCCGCACAAGCACGTCGGCCAGTACTCCAGGCATCCTCGCACCTGTCACTGACAACTCGCCCGGGACCGGACGAGAAGTGATCTTGATTGGTCAGCTCTGTCCCCAAAAGTGCCTGACGAGTGACGCGCCGAAGACCGAATGAGTCCGGACCTGTCTCGCCCCGGCAACCGTCGGACCAGCGGAAGCGTCTTTCCCTCGAACACGAACGGGAACGCTTACGCGGCCCCCCGAGGGGCGGCACTACAGTGGACCGGAACACAGGCAAGCAGCAGGGAGCCCATGACGTGCGGCCGGTAGGCAGCAAGTACTTGCTTGAGGAGCCGCTCGGACGCGGAGCCACGGGAACCGTGTGGCGAGCCCGCCAGCGTGAGACCGCGGGCGCCGAGGCGGCCGTCCAGGGCCAGCCCGGGGAGACCGTGGCGATCAAGGTCCTGAAGGAAGAGCTCGCGAGCGACGCCGACATCGTGATGCGGTTCCTCAGGGAGCGGGCGGTGCTGCTCCGGCTCACCCACCCGAACATCGTCCGGGTCCGCGACCTGGTCGTCGAGGGCGATCTGCTGGCGCTCGTCATGGACCTGGTGGACGGTCCCGACCTGCACCGCTACCTGCGCGAGAACGGCCCCTTCAGCCCGGTCGGCGCCGCCCTGCTGACCGCGCAGATCGCCGACGCGCTCGCCGCCAGCCACGCCGACGGCGTCGTCCACCGCGACCTGAAGCCGGCCAACGTGCTGCTCAAGCAGACCGGCGGCCAGATGTACCCGATGCTGACCGACTTCGGCATCGCCCGGCTCGCCGACTCCCCGGGCCTGACCCGTACCCACGAGTTCGTCGGCACGCCCGCGTACGTCGCGCCCGAGTCCGCCGAGGGCCGCCCGCAGACCTCCGCCGTGGACATCTACGGCGCCGGCATCCTGCTGTACGAGCTGGTCACGGGGCACCCGCCGTTCTCCGGCGGCTCCGCCCTCGAAGTCCTCCACCAGCACCTGAGCGCCGAACCGCGCCGGCCCTCCACCATCCCCGACCCGCTGTGGACGGTGATCGAGCGCTGTCTGCGCAAGAACCCGGACGAGCGGCCCAGCGCCGAGAACCTCGCCCGCGGCCTCCGGGTCGTCGCCGAGGGCGTCGGGGTGCACGCGAACTCCGCGCAGATCGCCGCCGCCGAGCACGTCGCCGTGCTCCTGGCCCCCGACCCGGCGCCCGCCGCCGTACCGGGTGTCCCGGGCGCCGCCGACCCCACCACGGTCCTGTCGCACACCTCGGGTGGCTACGACCCGAACGCGGCGACCAGCTTCCTGCCCCACACCGGAGGCCCGGCCGGCGCCGCCGACCCCACCACGGTGCTGCCGAGCCGGGGCGCGGCCGATCCGACCACGGTCATGCCGTCCGTCCCGCCGGACCAGCCCGGCCAGGGCGGCGGCCCCCAGGACCCGCACCCCTGGCAGAACCAGCTCCGCGCCGCCCGCGACCGCGCCGAGCAGACGCAGTACCAGCCGCACCTCGACCCCGGCGAGGACCCGCTGCGCCGCCGCCCCCAGCGCCAGGTGGCCCGCCCGCAGCAGCAGCAGCCCCGCCAGGACCGCCAGCGGCCCCCGCAGCAGGGCTACGGCTACCCGCAGCAACAGCAACAGCAACAGCAACCGCAGCAGTACGCCCCCCAGCGCCGCCCGCAACAACAGCCGCAGCAGCAGCGCTACCAGCCCGCCCCGCAGCGGCCCCAGGAACCGGCCCCGGCGCGCGAGCCGCGCCAGGCCAGGCAGCGCGGCGCCAACCCGATGAAGATCCCCGGGCTCGGCTGCCTCAAGGGCTGCCTGTTCACGATCGTCGTCCTGGTCGTCGCCGGCTGGCTGATCTGGGAGCTGACCCCGTTGCAGCACTGGATCGGGACCGGCCGGAGCTACTGGCGGGAGATCAGCCACGTGGCCGGCCAGGTGAGCGGCTGGGTCAAGGACCTGAGCAAGGCGGGCGGCAACTGACACCCGCCGCAGGCCGGTTGGGCCCCCGTGGGGGCGCGGATCGGCCGTGAGCCTGGGGATTTGTCGACATCCGGCAGGTGAATTCCGCCTCGGCGGTGAAGGTTGGCTCATCGGACGCGTAGTTTTAACGACAACACGCGTCTGGTAGGAGCAGTCTTGGCACGGAAGATCGGCAGCCGGTACACCGCCAACCAGATCCTGGGGCGGGGCAGCGCCGGCACGGTGTGGCTGGGCGAGGGGCCGGACGGGCCCGTCGCCATCAAGCTGCTGCGCGAGGACCTCGCGTCCGACCAGGAACTCGTCGGCCGCTTCGTGCAGGAGCGCACCGCCCTGCTCGGCCTGGAGCATCCGCACATCGTCTCCGTACGCGACCTGGTCGTCGACGGCAACGACCTCGCGCTCGTCATGGACCTCGTCCGCGGCACCGACCTGCGCACCCGGCTCGACCGGGAACGCCGGCTCGCACCCGAGGCAGCGGTGGCCATCGTCGCCGACGTCGCCGACGGACTGGCGGCCGCCCACGCCGCCGGAGTCGTGCACCGGGACGTCAAGCCGGAGAACGTCCTGCTGGACATGGAGGGCCCCCTCGGCCCCGGCGGCGCCCACCCCGCGCTGCTCACCGACTTCGGCGTCGCCAAGCTCATCGACTCCCCGCGCCGCACCCGCGCCACGAAGATCATCGGCACCCCCGACTACCTGGCCCCGGAGATCGTCGAGGGCCTGCCGCCGCGCGCCGCCGTGGACATCTACGCCCTGGCCACCGTCCTGTACGAGCTGCTCGCCGGGTTCACCCCCTTCGGCGGCGGCCACCCCGGCGCGGTGCTGCGTCGGCACGTGACCGAGACGGTCGTCCCGCTGCCCGGCATCCCCGAGGAGCTGTGGGCGCTGCTCGTCCAGTGCCTGGCGAAGGCCCCGGCGTCCCGGCTGCGCGCCTCCGAACTGGGAGCGCGGCTGCGGGAGCAGCTGCCGCTGCTGGTCGGGATGGCGCCGCTGGACGTGGACGAGCCGGACACCGAGCCCGCCGAGGAACCGCGCGAGGAGACCCCGCCCGCCGAGGCGCCGGCCGGCGGGACCCGGGTGCGCCGGGGCGCGGTGCCCCTCGTACCGGGCGCCAAGCCCGCCGACTCCAACCGCGACACCCACACCTCGATGCGGGTGCCCGCGCCGGACGAACTGGCCGGCGGCGCCCGCGGCACCGCCCGTGCCCCGCGCGCGGCCGGCGTTCCGCGCCCCGGCTCGGCCCGCCACCGCGCGGCCACCCGGCGCCGTCGGCTGACACTGGGCGCGGCGGCGGTGGCGCTGGTGGCGGCCGTGGGCGTAGGCACCTGGCTGGCCACCTCGGACGACGGCGCGGGGGCGACTCCGCAGGACACGAAGGACTCGGCGCCGGCGTCCCCCTGACCCGGCGGGGTCCGGCCCGGCGCTCCCCGGTTGGCGGAGCCGTTACGCTGGAGGCGTGGCAGTCGTCGATGTATCCGAAGAGCTCAAGTCCCTCTCCTCGACCATGGAGTCGATCGAGGCCGTCCTGGACCTGGACAAGCTGAGGGCAGATGTCGCCGTGCTGGAGGAGCAGGCCGCCGCGCCCTCCCTCTGGGACGACCCGGACGCGGCGCAGAAGGTCACCAGCAAGCTGAGCCACCTCCAGGCCGAGATCCGCAAGGCCGAGGCTCTCCGCGGCCGGATCGACGACCTCTCCATCCTCTTCCAGATGGCCGAGGAGGAGGACGACGTGGACACCCGCGCCGAGGCGGAGCACGAGCTGACCGCCGTCAAGAAGGCGCTGGACGAGATGGAGGTCCGCACCCTCCTCTCCGGCGAGTACGACTCCCGTGAGGCCGTCGTCACCATCCGCGCCGAGGCCGGCGGCGTCGACGCCTCCGACTTCACCGAGAAGCTCCAGCGCATGTACCTGCGCTGGGCCGAGCGGCACGGCTACAAGACCGAGCTCTACGAGACGTCGTACGCGGAAGAGGCCGGCATCAAGTCGACCACCTTCGCCGTCCACGTCCCGTACGCCTACGGCACGCTCTCGGTCGAGCAGGGCACCCACCGGCTCGTCCGCATCTCGCCCTTCGACAACCAGGGCCGCCGCCAGACCTCGTTCGCCGGGGTCGAGATCCTGCCGGTCGTCGAGCAGACCGACCACATCGAGATCGACGAGTCCGAGCTGCGCGTCGACGTGTACCGCTCCTCCGGTCCCGGCGGTCAGGGCGTCAACACCACCGACTCCGCGGTCCGCCTCACCCACCTGCCCACCGGCATCGTCGTCTCCTGCCAGAACGAGCGCTCGCAGATCCAGAACAAGGCCAGCGCGATGAACGTGCTCCAGGCCAAGCTGCTGGAGCGCCGCCGCCAGGAGGAGCAGGCCCGGATGGACGCCCTCAAGGGCGACGGCGGCAACTCCTGGGGCAACCAGATGCGTTCGTACGTCCTGCACCCGTACCAGATGGTCAAGGACCTGCGCACGGACTACGAGGTCGGAAACCCCGAGGGTGTGTTCAACGGCGAGATCGACGGTTTCCTGGAGGCCGGAATTCGCTGGCGCAAGCAGCAGGAGAAGTAAGTTTGTCGACAAGGCAACTGCCGCCCGCGGGGCGGCAGTTGCCTTTTCCGTATCCGGAAGTCCGGGTTTTACGTCACAGTCACGGACTCCATCTCCCGGCAAAGAGCGCTTAGTCGGACATCGCGTACGCAACGCCCTTGACGTTGCTTTGAAAAGTGGGAATGGTGAAGCGTGGCACGCGTATCTCTGGGACGCATGTGAACCGGGGGGACCTGGGCTACCGCCAGCCGCCCCCGTCGATCACCGTCCCGGGCGCTGATGCTCCATCGACGATGAGCTCCTGGGGGTAGCAACCTAATGACCAAGAAGACACGAATCCGTGTCGCGCGGATAGCGGCCGGCGTCGTGATCGCCGCGGGCGCCTCGCTGACCGCGGCGGGTGCCGCATCGGCGCTCGACCTCGGCGTGACCGTCAGCAACGACGGTGCCGGCGCGAACGTCACCGCCGACGGGACCGACGACCCGACGGCTCCGGCCCCGACCCTGACAGGTATCCCGACCGACCCGGTGACCACGCCGCCGGCCAGCTCTCAGCCGCCCACCTCCCAGCCGCCGACCTCGGTGCCGCCCACGACCTCGGTCCCGACGCAGCCCACCGGCAACCCGACCGAGCCCACCGGTGCGCCGACCGACTCCTCGGAGCCCACGGACGGCAGCACCAGCGGCTCCGGCACCGGCGGCTCCAGCGGCGGCAGCAACACCAACCCCGACGGCGGCTCCGGCACCTCCGCCCAGGAGGAGGGCAGCTCCGCCCTCACCGACACCGGCTCCGGTACGCAGGCCCAGGGCAGCGGTGACGAGCTCGCCGAGACGGGTGCAGGCCAGACCACGTTTCTGCTGGTGGGTGCCGCGACGATGATCGCCGGCGGTATCGCCTTCCGCATCCTGCCGCGCCTCGCGAGCGGCCGTGGCGGCACGGCCGCCTGACGGTAGCCGCCCCCGCGCGTACGCACACGCTGCGTGAGAGAGGGCCCGGAGCGATCAGCTCCGGGCCCTCTGTCATGTCAGGTGGTGCGGCTGTCGGCCCGCCGCGAGCTGTCGAGCTACGCGGTCTGGTGGGCCACCAGCGCCAGCGCGGCGATCAGCACCCCGAGCAGGGCGATCAACGCCATCGGGTTGAGATTGCCCCACGGGTTGTTCTCCTGCTGGAGCCGCTGGCGGCTGGCTCGGCAGACGGGACAGCGGCCCTCGTTGACGGGCGCCGCGCAGTTCGCGCACACCAACCGGTCGTACGTCATGCGCTCGCCCTCCTCGCACCGGCTTTCACGGGTTCCAACGCCTCGGAAGACGAGAACGTTCCCCTCCACTGTGCCAGGTTCTGCGGGATTCGGCGCGGCTCGCCTTATCCTGCCCCGACCCGGGCTCTTCCAGCCCTTCAGATCCGCGACAAAACACGCAAGCCTCGCGCAACGTCGGAGGCCGCCTGCGCCCGCCCGCCCGGTTCGCGTATGGTCACGCTCAACTACCCCCGGCTACCCGTGGTGCACCCGTGATCCGATTCGACAACGTCTCCAAGGTCTACCCCAAGCAGACCCGCCCCGCCCTCCGGGATGTCTCCCTGGAAGTGGAGAAGGGCGAGTTCGTCTTCCTGGTGGGTTCCTCCGGCTCCGGAAAGTCCACTTTCCTGCGGCTGATCCTCCGCGAGGAGCGGTGCAGCCACGGTCAGGTGCACGTGCTGGGCAAGGACCTCGCCCGTATCTCCAACTGGAAGGTGCCGCAGATGCGCCGCCAACTGGGGACCGTGTTCCAGGACTTCCGTCTGCTGCCCAACAAGACGGTCGCCGAGAACGTGGCCTTCGCGCAGGAGGTCATCGGCAAGTCCAAGGGCGAGATCCGCAAGTCCGTGCCCCAGGTGCTCGACCTCGTCGGGCTCGGCGGCAAGGAGGAGCGCAGGCCCGGCGAACTGTCCGGTGGTGAACAGCAGCGCGTGGCCATCGCGAGAGCCTTCGTCAACCGGCCCAAGCTGCTCATCGCCGACGAGCCCACCGGCAACCTCGACCCGCAGACCTCCGTCGGCATCATGAAGCTGCTCGACCGCATCAACCGGACGGGCACCACCGTGGTGATGGCGACGCACGACCAGAACATCGTGGACCAGATGCGCAAGCGCGTCATCGAGCTGGAACAGGGCCGCCTCGTCCGCGACCAGGCACGCGGCGTCTACGGCTACCAGCACTGACCGCCGTCTGATGACCGTCCACGGAAAGGCTTGACCAGACGCCATGCGCGCCCAGTTCGTTCTGTCGGAGATCGGTGTCGGTCTCCGCCGCAATCTGACGATGACCTTCGCCGTCATCGTCTCCGTCGCCCTGTCCCTGGCCCTCTTCGGCGGGTCGCTCCTGATGAGCGACCAGGTCACCACGATGAAGGGCTACTGGTACGACAAGGTCAACGTCTCGATCTTCCTCTGCAACAAGAGCGACGCCGAGTCCGACTCCCACTGCGCCAAGGGCGCGGTGACCGACGACCAGAAGAAGCAGATCCAGTCCGACCTGGGCAAGATGTCGGTCGTCGAGAAGGTCACGTACGAGTCGCAGGACGAGGCGTACAAGCACTACAAGCAGCAGTTCGGCGACTCCCCGCTGGCCAGCTCCCTCACGCCGGACCAGATGCAGGAGTCGTACCGGATCAAGCTGAAGGACCCGGAGAAGTACCAGGTCATCGCGACCGCCTTCGACGGCCGGGACGGCGTGCAGTCGGTCCAGGACCAGAAGGGCATCCTGGACAACCTCTTCGGGCTGCTGAACGGCATGAACTGGGCCGCCCGCGCGGTGATGGCCCTGATGCTCGTCGTCGCCCTGATGCTGATCGTCAACACGGTGCGCGTCTCCGCGTTCAGCCGCCGCCGCGAGACCGGCATCATGCGGCTGGTCGGCGCCTCCGGGTTCTACATCCAGGCGCCGTTCATCATGGAGGCCGCCGTCGCCGGTCTCATCGGGGGCACGGTCGCCTGCGGCTTCCTGGTGGTCGCCCGGTACTTCATCATCGACCACGGCCTGGACCTGTCCCACAAGCTCAACCTGATCAACTTCATCGGCTGGGACGCCGTCCTGACGAAGCTCCCCCTCATCCTCGCGACGAGTCTGCTGATGCCCGCGCTGGCGGCGTTCTTCGCGCTGCGCAAGTACCTGAAGGTGTGACGCATGCCAAGAGGGCCGCACGGGCAACCGCCCGTGCGGCCCTCTCAGTTGTCCTAGACTCACCGCCATGTCGGGCCCCGACCTGTTCCGTTCGCCCCGCCGCATCCGCCGCGGGGCCGCCCTGACCTTGGTCTTCGCGAGCGTGCTCGTGGCCGGGGCGGCGACCGGATCGTTGCCGGACGCGGACCGTTCCGACCGCAAGTCCCCGGCGGGGACGGCCCGTTCGGGCGCCCCGGGCGGTCGTCACGACGCCGTGGCCGCCGCAGCCGCCGCGGCCGCCGCGGCGAAGGCCGACGGCAAGTCGCCCATGGAGGCCGCCGAGCGGGCCGTCAGCCGCAGCGGGGACCGGTGGGGCGCCGTCTACTCCCAGGGCGAGTTCGAGGAGTTCGAGGAGGCCCTGGACGGCCAGTACACCGGTGTCGGCCTCTGGGCCCGGCGCGAGCGCGACGGCCGGATCGAGGTGACCCGGGTGCAGTCCGGGTCGCCCGCCGACGACGCCGGGATCCGCGAGGGCGACCGGCTGCGCACCGTCGACGGCGAGCAGGTCGACGGCGAGCCCGTCACCGAGGTGGTGTCCTTACTCCGCGGTGACGCGCAGGACGCCGCCGCCGGCACCGCCGTCACCCTCGGTCTGGAGCGCGGCACGCGCGCGTGGCGCGAGACCCTGCGCCGGGCCCGGCTCTCCACCGACTCCGTGACGGTGCGCAGGCTCGCCGACGGCGCCACCGTCATCAGGATCGCCGCGTTCACCAGAGGCGTCGGCGCCACCGTGCGCACCGCCGTACGACAGGCCCCGGCCGGCTCCGGGATCATCCTCGACCTGCGCGGCAACTCCGGCGGCCTGGTCACCGAGGCCACCGCCACCGCCTCCGTGTTCCTGGACGGCGGCCTGGTCGCCACCTACGACGTCGACGGCCGGCAGCGCGCCCTCCACGCAGAGCTGGGCGGCGACACCACCAGACCCCTCGTCGCACTCGTCGACGGCGGCACCATGAGCGCGGCCGAACTGCTCACCGGCGCCCTCCAGGACCGCGGCCGGGCGGTCGTCCTGGGCACCAGGACCTTCGGCAAGGGCTCGGTCCAGATGCCGAGCGAGCTGCCCGGCGGCGCGGTCGCCGAGCTGACCGTCGGCCACTACCGCACCCCGTCGGGCCGCAGCGTCGACGGCCACGGCATCACCCCCGACCTGGACGTCACCGTGCCGGGCGAGGCCGCCGTGCGGCGCGCGCGGACGGTACTGGGCGGCCTCGGGGACGCTTCGTGAACGCCTTTCCCACATGCCCCCCTGTAGTGCGAAAATGGCCAGCACTATGAGCAAGGGAATGTACGTACCCAAGGAGTCCCAGCCCAAGCAGGGCGCGGGGGCCGCGAAGGCCAAGGACGGCAAGCGCAAGATCGTCGCGCAGAACAAGAAGGCCCGGCACGACTACGCGATCGTCGACATCTACGAGGCCGGGCTCGTCCTGACCGGCACCGAGGTCAAGTCGCTGCGCCAGGGCCGCGCCTCGCTGACCGACGGCTTCGTCCAGATCGACGGGGGCGAGGCGTGGCTGCACAACGCCCACATCCCCGAGTACAGCCAGGGCACCTGGACCAACCACACGGTGCGCCGCAAGCGGAAGCTGCTGCTGCACCGCGAGGAGATCGACAAGCTGGAGTCGAAGTCGGAGGAGACGGGTCACACCATCGTGCCGCTCGCCCTCTACTTCAAGGACGGCCGGGCCAAGGCCGAGATCGCCCTCGCCCGGGGCAAGAAGGAGTACGACAAGCGGCAGACCCTGCGTGAGAAGCAGGACCGCCGGGAGTCGGACCGCGCGATCGCGGCGGTGAAGCGGCGGCAGCGGGGTGAGTAGCCGCGCTCCGCGGTAATGCGGTGGCATCCGCGGGCGTCGGTCACGTACGATGGCTACTGCACCCCCTGGCGGGTGCGTGCAGTGGTTTGACTGGTTTGACTGGTTTGACAACACAACATGGGGATGATCGGTTTCGACAGCGGCTGTCGAAGCAGGGGAAGCGTGTCGAGGAAGCGACAATGATCTCGTTAACCATATGTCGCAACCAATAATCGCCAATTCCAAGAGCGATTCCCAGTCCTTCGCCCTCGCTGCCTAATAAGCAGTGAGTGAAGGACCCTTAATGGGTGTCAGCCCGGGAGTGTTCCCGACCCGGATCCTGGCATAATCTAGGGAACTAAACCATCGAGCCCGGTCACGGGGTTCGATGGGAAACCAAACAGTGACTGGGCCCGTCGGCGACTTGTTCGCGGGATCGCCGGGGCCGAGAAAATCACAGCGAACTGCACACGGAGAAGCCCTGATTCTGCACCGGTGGACGCGGGTTCGATTCCCGCCATCTCCACTCATCCCATGTGTGAGCACAGTGACCGAGGCCCCGCCACTTCCGAGTGGCGGGGCCTCGGTCATGCGCTTGTCGTCAGGGCGCGTCGCGCGGTGCCGTACTCGCCCGTTCCGTCAGCCGGGGCGCCAGCAGCGTCGACTCCGGTACGGCCGTGCCGTCCAGTTTCCGCATCAGCGACTCGACGGCACGCGCGCCGAGCTCCGCGGAGGGCAGCGCCACCGACGTGACCGGCACCTGTAACGACTCGGCGAGTTCGTCGGGGCAGATCGCGGTGACCGAGAGATCGCCGGGGACGCGCAGCCCGAGCTGCTGGAAGGCGTCGATCAGCGGTTCCAGGACCGGCTCGTTGTGGACGACGACACCGGTCAACGCGGGCTGTTCGCGCAGCAGTTGCTCGGCGACGGCGCGGGCGGCGGCGGGCGTGGCCTCGCACGGCAGGACGCGGGCGGCGAGGCCGTTGCGGTGGGCGGCGGCGGTGAACCCCTGCACCACCCGCTGCGCGAAGGCGGTCTGGCGCACGTACACCTCCGGCGGTGACCCGACCAGCGCCACCACCCGGTGTCCGAGCCCCGCGAGCCGCTCCACGCAGAGTTCGCCCGCCGCCCGGAAGTCCAGGTCCACGCAGGTCAGCCCGGACGCCTCGGCGGGGAACCCGATCAGTACGGACGGCAGGTCCAGGGAGCGCAGCAGCGGCAGCCGGGGGTCGGTCAGCTGGACGTCCATGACGATCAGCGCGTCCACCAGCGCCGTGTCGGCGACCCGCCGCAGCCCCTCCTCGCCCTCCTCCTGGGTGAGGAGCAGCACATCGTGGTCGTGGCGCCGGGCGGTGGTCACCACCGACACCACGAACTGCATGACGACCGGCACATGGATTCCGGTGCGCAGCGGGACCACCAGCGCCAGCACGTTGGAGCGGCTGCTGGCCAGGGCCCGGGCGCCGGCGTGCGGGCGGTAGCCCAGCTCGCGGATGGAGGCCTCGACGCGCCGCCGGGTCTCCTCGGAGATCGGGCGCTTGCCGCTCAGCGCGTAGGACACGGTGCTGGGGGAGACCCCGGCGTGCCGTGCCACGTCAGTGATCTTCACCATCAGTCCTCCGCCGGCTCCAGGGTGAGGAACCCGGTGCCCGCCGCGGCCCGCGCCGTCCGCGTCCCGGCCGCCAGCGACCAGGGTGCGGAGGGGTCGTCGCAGGAGGCGCGCAGGGTGTCCCCCTCGCGTACGACGGTGAAGGTGACGTCGCCGGCCCGGACCGTCACCTGCGCGCCCCGTTCCAGGCCGTAGGCGCGCAGGGTGACCCCGTCGGCGTAGTCGTACTCGGGCCGGTCGGTGACGGCGCCCACCGGGATCACCGCGCCGGGCCTGACCAGCAGCGGCACGCTGTCGAAGGCGTGCCGTTCGCGCACCCAGCGCGGGCCGGTCACCGTGCGGCCGGTGAGGTAGTGGGTCCAGGTGCCCTCGGGGACGTAGTACGAGACGTCTCCGGCGTCGCTGAAGACCGGCGCGACCAGCAGATCGGGGCCGAGCATGTACTGCCGTTCCAGGTGCGCGCACCCGGGGTCGTCCGGGAACTCCAGGACCATGGCCCGCATCACCGGCACGCCTTCGTCCCGGGCGGTGCGGGCGGCCTCGTAGAGGTAGGGCATGAGGCTCAGCTTCAGGCGGGTGAAGAGGCGCAGGACGTCGACGGACTCCTCGTCGAAGAGCCAGGGGACCCGGTAGGAGGAGCTGCCGTGCAGCCGGCTGTGGGAGGAGAGCAGGCCGAAGGCGAGCCAGCGTTTGAAGAGGGCCGGTGTCGGGGTGCCCTCGAAGCCGCCGATGTCGTGGCTCCAGTAGCCGAAGCCGGACAGGCCGAGCGAGAGGCCGCCGCGCAGCGACTCGGCCATCGACTCGTAGGTCGCCTCGCAGTCGCCGCCCCAGTGGACGGGGAACTGCTGGCTGCCGGCCGTCGCGGAGCGGGCGAAGACGACGGCCTCGCCCTCGCCGCGGTGCTTGCGCAGCACGTCGAAGACGGTGCGGTTGTAGAGGTGGGCGTAGTAGTTGTGCATCCGCTCGGGGTCCGCGCCGTCCGCGTAGGCCACGTCGACGGGGACCCGTTCGCCGAAGTCGGTCTTGAAGCAGTCGACGCCCTGGTCGAGCAGGGCCTCCAGCTTGGCCGCGTACCAGTCGCGGGCGGCGGGGCTGGTGAAGTCGACCAGGGCCATGCCCGGCTGCCACAGGTCCCACTGCCAGACGCCGCCGTCGGGCCGGCGCAGCAGGTGTCCGAGTGCCTTGCCCTCGGCGAAGAGCGGGGAGCGCTGCGCGATGTAGGGGTTGATCCAGACGCAGATGTGCAGGCCCTTGGATTTCAGCCGGCTCAGCATGGCCGCCGGGTCGGGGAAGACCCGCGGGTCCCACTCGAAGTCGCACCAGTTGAACTCGCGCATCCAGAAACAGTCGAAGTGGAAGACGGAGAGCGGCAGTTGCCGCTCCCGCATGCCCTCGATGAAGGAGGTCACCGTCTCCTCGTCGTAGGACGTGGTGAACGACGTCGACAGCCACAGCCCGAAGGACCAGGCGGGCGGGAGGGCCGGCCGGCCGGTGAGGGCGGTGTACTTGCGCAGGATGTCCTTGGGGGTGGGGCCGTAGATGACGTAGTACGTCAACTGCTGGCTCTCCACGCTGAACTGGACCCGGGAGACGGCTTCGGAGCCGACCTCGAAGGAGACCCGGCCGGGGTGGTCGACGAAGACGCCGTACCCCGCGTCGGTCAGGTAGAAGGGGACGTTCTTGTAGGCCTGTTCGGTGGCGGTGCCGCCGTCGGCGTTCCACATGTCGACGACCTGGCCGTTCTTGACCAGCGGGCCGAAGCGCTCGCCGAGGCCGTAGACGGAGGTGCCGACGCCCAGGCCGAGTTGCTCGCGCAGGTAGTGGGCGCCGGTCGCGTCCCGCATGATGCCCATGCCCTTGGGGCCGCTGCCGGTCAGCACGCGCCCGTCGGCGAGGAAGTCGACGTGCCAGGGCCCGGTGCGCGCCACCCTGACCGACAGCGCGCCGGAGGTGAGGGTGGCGCGCTCGTCGTCGTAAGCGGTGTGGACCGCGAACTCCTCGCGGTGCACGTCGAATCGGGGGCCGCGGGGCTGCTCGCCGTCGAAGTGGGTGAAGGTGACGCCGATGACGTCGGGCAGCGGGGCGTGCGCCCTGATGGTCACGACCGGTCCCTTCAGCAGGTCGCCGCGGTGGCGGATGGGCTGGGTCGGCGCGTGGATCTCCAGCGTGCCCTGCCCGGAGGTGCCGGGCCCGGGGGCGGTGACGTCGAGGACCTCGACCGGGTGCGCGGCGGTGACGCCTTCGCGCAGCAGCCAGTAACCGTCGGTGAACTTCACGTGGGGGGTTCCTTACTTGACGGCACCCACGGCGATGCCGCGGGTGAGGGTCCGCTGGAAGACAAGGAAGAAGACGATGGCGGGCAGCACGCCGAGCAGGGCCGCCGCGTTGGTCATCGTGGCGTCCATCAGGCGCTGGCCCTGGAGGACGCCGAGGGCCACCGACACGGTCTGGTTGTCGTTGGAGATCAGCATGACCAGGGGGAGCAGGAACTCGTTCCAGGTCCAGATGAAGAAGAAGACGAGCAGCACGCCGATCGTGGGGCGGCTGACCGGCAGCACGATGCGCCACAGCACCTGCCACTTGTCGGCGCCGTCGATCCGCGCGGCCTCGATGATCTCGCGGGGGAACTGGCCGAGCACCGAGGCGAGGAGATAGGTGCCGAACGCCGCCTGGATCACGGTGAAGACGATGATCACGCTGAGCCTGGTGTCGTAGAGGCCGGCTTCCTTGCTCAGGTAGTAGACCGGGTAGACCAGCGCCTCCTGCGGCAGCACGTTGGCGAGGACGAAGAAGGCCAGGACCCAGGTGCGGCCCCGGATACGGCCGATGCCGATCGCGTACGCGTTCAGGATGGACAGCGCGGCGGCCAGGACCGCCACCGACCCGCTGATCAGGACCGAGTTGAGGAGTTTGCGGCCGAAGTCGACGCGGGTCCAGAAGTCCTCGACGCCGTGCAGATAGAGGCCCTTGGGCAGGCTCAGCGGGCCGTGCTGGGAGTACTCGGCGGGCGACTTGACCGCGTTGACGGCGACGATCAGGAACGGCAGCACCATGAAGAGGGCCGCGATGCACAGGGCGATCAGCACCGGGTAGCGGCGCAGGGCGTTGGTCATGCGCGGACCCCTTCCTCGGCGTCCTCGGAGCGCCTCTGCAGTCTCAGCCCGACGACCGAGAGGACGAGGATCAGTACGGTCAGCACGGTGGAGATCGCGGCGCCGTAGCCGACCTGGGTCTTCTCGAAGAACGTGGTGAAGGAGAAGTACGACGGCACGTCGGTGGCGCCGCCGGGGCCGCCCTTGGTGAGGACGTACACCGCGCCGAACACCTTCAGCGCGGCGATCGTGCACCAGGTCAGGACGACGTACATCTCCGGCCGGATCTGCGGCAGCGTGATGTGCCAGAAGCGGCGCCACCAGCCGGCGCCGTCCAGTTCGGCCGCCTCGTGGAACTGCGGGTCGACGCGTTGCAGCCCGGCCATGAACACCACCAGGGGGAAGCCGAGTTGGACCCAGATCATGACGCCCATGACGCTGTAGAGCGCGAGGTCGGGATCGCCCAGCCAGTCCTGTTGCCAGGAGCCCAGCCCGACCGCCTTCAGCACCGCGTTCAGGGAGCCGTTCCCGGGGGCGAGGATCCAGCTCCAGACGATGCCGGCGACGGCGATCGGCAGCACCTGGGGGAGGTAGAAGCAGGCCCGCAGGACCGCCACGATCCGGCTGCCGAAGTGCTTGCCGACGTAGTCGAAGAGCGCGGCCGCCAGGACCAGTCCGAGCGCGGTCGGTACGACGGACATCGCGACGACCATGAACATGCTGTGCCGGAAGGAGGCCCAGAACTCCGCGTCGTCCAGCAGTTCGCGGTAGTTGGCCAGCCCCGACCACCGGGGAGTGCCGACGCCCTGCCAGTCGGTGAAGCTGACGCCCGTGTTCATCAGGAACGGCACGACGATCACGACGAGGGCGGCGAGCGCGCCGGGGAGCAGGAACAGTGCGTAGGAGTCGCGCGGGCCGGAGCGGCGCGGGCCGGTGGACCGGCCCGCG
>NZ_JBEXET010000053.1:0-45284 GCF_040606415.1 Streptomyces sp. NPDC005423
GCCTACGGCGGCGCCTACATCGTCATGGACAGCCAGTCCATCGGCGCCGACCTCACCTACGCCTGGCCGACCAACGAGATCGCGGTGATGGGCGCCGAGGGCGCCGCCAACGTCATCTTCCGCCGCCAGATCGCCGAGGCGGCCGACCCCGAGGCGATGCGGACGCGGATGGTCAAGGAGTACAAGTCCGAGCTGATGCACCCCTACTACGCCGCCGAGCGCGGCCTGGTCGACGACGTCATCGACCCCGCCGAGACCCGCCAGGTCCTGGCGCGCTCCCTGGCCATGCTCCGCGCCAAACACGCCGACCTGCCCTCCCGCAAGCACGGCAACCCCCCGCAGTGACCCGGCGGACCCTCCGCGTCCTCCGGCGCCCGGCGGAGCCCGCGCGGTGGCCCGCGGCGGGCCGGTGACGGCCCGCCCGGCGGCTTCCCCCACCCCATACCAAACCGTAAGGTTTGTTTGGGTGGCGGAAGCCGCCGGGCGGCTCCTGCGCCCCTGGACCGGTTCTCGACCGTGCCGGCCGGACGAAGAGTCCAATATGCAGTCATGCGGCCGATGTTGACACTCGACGGTTACTAGCACCTTGTTAAAAACAGAACATACGGTCCGGTATTGACAGACCGGGCGTGCTGTTTTTAAATCGGAGAGTGCCGGCAGCGCACGCGGACTAGGGGAGACGGCGTGGACATCGACGTACTGGGCGCACTGGACGTGAGGGAGCGCGGGGTGTCCGTCGCTCCGACGGCGCCGAAGCCCCGGCAGGTCCTGGCGCTGCTGGCGCTGCACGCCGACCGGGTGGTGCCGGTCGCCTCCCTCATCGAGGAACTGTGGTCGGGCAGCCCGCCGCGCAGCGCCCGCACCACCCTGCAGACCTACGTCCTTCAGCTGCGCGAGCTGATCGCCGCGGCCCTCGCCGAAACCGGCCACGACGGCAGCGAGGGCGCGGGGCCGGCCGCGGTGCGGGGCGGTGCGGTGCGCGGAGGCGCGGTGCGGCGTGGTGCCAAGGACGTGCTGATGACACTGCCCGGGGGATACCTGCTGTCCATGGACGGCGGCAGGAGCGATGTCCTGGAGTTCGAGCGGCTGGCCGGCACCGGCTACCGGGCCGTGGACGCGGGCGACTTCGCCGGTGCCTCACGCACCCTGCGCGCCGCCCTGGACCTGTGGTCGGGCACCGCCTTCGCCGACGTGCAGCGCGGCGCGCAGCTGACCATGGAGGCCAAACGGCTCGACGAGAGCCGGCTGTGCGCGCTGGACCAGCGCATCGAGGCCGACCTGCGGCTGGGCCGCCACCGCGAACTGCTCGCCGAACTGACCGTGCTGACCAGCCGTTACCGCACCCACGAGACCCTGCACGCCCAGTTCATGCTGGCCCTGCACCGTTCCGGCCGGCGCGGTGAGGCCCTCACCGTCTACCAGCAGCTGCGCACCACCCTCGGCCGCGACCTGGGCCTGGAGCCCTCCTCGCGGCTGCGCCGGCTGCAGCACTCCATCCTGCTGGCCGCACCCGAAAGCGCCCTGGCCCCGCCGGCCCTCCCGCCCCAGCAGGGCCCCCTCGACGGCCGCCTGGCCCCGGCAAGCTGAACCCCCGCCGCCAACTCCCGCTCCGCGCAGCCCGGTTCCGCCCGCACCACCCCTGCGAACGGCCCCCACCCCCCGGCCCCACCCCGCTTCACCCGTTCCGCCCGCCCCACCTGCTCCGCCCGCCCGTTGCCCACCCCGTTCCTGCCTGTTCCTGCCTGTTCCGGTCTCTGCGGTCTCTGCTGACGTCCTTGCCCGCCCGTTCCCTTCCGCCGGCTCGCGGAGTGCCGGCCGGGGCGGGGACGGGCCGGGGCCGGCGGTGGGGCGGGGGGCTGGGGCGGGCGGCACCGAATCCTTCGCGGAGGCGTCCACCATGACCAGCGAGCAGACGGCACCCGCCGGCGACGGCGGGGAACTCCTCGCGGAGCTGACCGCGGTGCTGGCCGGTGTGCTGCAGGTCGACCCCGCCCGGATCGACCCCCGCCAGCCCTTCCAGATCCTCGGCCTGGACTCGCTGCTCATCATCGAGTTCGTCTCCGCCGTCAACGCCCGCTTCGCCACCCGGATCGCGGCGGCGGCGCTCTACGACCACGCCACGCCCGCCGCGCTGGCCCGCCACGTCGCCGCCGAACGCGCGGCCCGCCCCGCCGGCAGCCAGGGCCAGGCCGGGCCCGGCCCCGAGGCGGGGGAGGCGGCCGTGCTGAAGGTGGTGCGCACCCACCTGGCACGGATCCTGCACTGCGACCCGTGGGAGATCGACCCCGGCGCGGACTTCGCCCGGCTGGGCATCGACTCCATCCTCGCCGCCGAGTTCGTGGCCGGCGTCAACCACGCCTACGGCCTCGACGAGCGGCCCGTCACCCTCTACGACCACCCCGACCTCGCCTCGATGGCGGCCCACGTCGCCGCCCACACCACCCTCGCCCCCCACCCCGGCACCGCCCCCGCCGCCCCGCCCTTCGCGGCCGGCCCCCTCCCGCAGGCCGCCGCCGGGACGGCCCTGTCCGCGGGCGAACTGGACGCGCTGCTGGACGCGGTGCGCGACAACCGGGTCAGCATCGACCAGGCGGTCGCCCTGCTGGCGGCCCGGGCCGCCTGAACCCGGGGACACGGCGTGGACACCAGAGAAATCCTCACCCGCTTCAAGAACGGCGCCCTCAGCCGCGACCAGACGGTAGCCCTCCTCTCCCCCACCCCGCCGCCGCAGGCACCCCCGGCTCCGCCCTCCCTGCCGTCCCCGGCCGCCGCACCGCCGGCACCCGCACCCCTGCCCACGCCGGCACCACCGGCGCCCCCACCGCCGCCGCACTCCCCACAACTCCCGCCGTCCGTACCACCGGTGGCCCAGACGCCCGTACAACCACCGTCCCCCACACCGCCTGTGGCCCCGGCATCCGTACCGGCATCCGTACCGGCATCCGTACCGGTTCCGGTGTCTGCTGCCGCCCATCACCCCCCGCCGGTACGCGCCCTGACCGTGCCGGCGGGTGGAACCAGCTCGCGGGATCAGCACGCGGGGTACGCGGTCACGGGTGTTCACGCCCGCTTTCCCGGCGCCCCGGACCTGCGGACGTTCTGGCAGCAGGCACGGGCGGGGATCACGGCCGGCGCCGGCCGGCCGCCGGCGCCGGGAACGTCGTGGCGGCCGGCGGGCAAGGACGGCTACCGGGGACGCTTCCTCGACCAGGCCGACGCCTTCGACGCCGCCTTCTTCGGACTCACCCCCGCCCAGGGGGAGTTGATGGACCCCCAGGAACGGCTGTTGCTGGAGAGCGCCTGGCACACCCTGGAGAGCGCCGGATACGCGGGTGCCCGCCTGGACACCCTCACCGCCGGCGGCCGCCCCCGCGCCGTCGGCGTCTACACCGCGACCGGACCCGGCGACTACGCCCTCCTCGCCGCCCCCCACAGGACGCCGGACGCCCCCGGCGGTCTGCCCGGCCGGCTCTCCGCCCTGCTGGACCTGCGCGGGCCCAGCCAGTGCGTCGACACCGGGGAGTCCTCCTTCCTGACCGCCCTGCACCTGGCGGTGGGCGCGCTGCGCGCCGGGGAGTGCGCGGCCGCGCTGGTGGGCGTGGCCGACCTGCGCCTGCACCCCCAGCGCCACGGCCCGGGCCGCGCCGAAGCGGCGGGTGCCCTGCTGCTGCGGCCCCTGGACGCCGCCCTCGCCGCCGGGGACACCGTCCACGCCGTCATCCGCACCACCGCCACCGGCCACATCGGCAGCCACCCCGCCCGCCCCGCCACCACCCACGCGGCAACCACCACCGCCACCGGCCCCAACGGCGCCCAGGGCGCACACACCGGTGCCGCGACCGGCCGGCAGCCCGACCCCACCGGCGCCACCGGCGGCCGTAACGCCGTCGCCGGAACCACCGCACAGGTCGACGGCGTTCCCGGGCACGATGGCGCCGGCGGGCCTGCCGGCGCGGGACGGCCGTGGCACACCCGGCAGCCCGGCAGCGGCGCGGGAGAGGCAGCGCGGGCATGGCCCTGGGACGGGGCCGACCCCACCCCCTTCGCCGCCGCCTCGCCGGCGGACACCGGCACCTCGGACAGCCAACTGTGGTGCGCGCGGCGGGCGTTCGGCGAGAGCGCCGCCGACGGGACACCGGCCGGGCTGAGCGAGAGCGGGCAGAGCGCGACAGCCGCCGTGGGAGACACGGGCGCGGCCACCGGGCTCACGGCGGTGCTCAGGGCGCTGCTGCAACTGCGCCACGCCGTGCTGCTGCCCGCACCGGGGCGCGCGGAACCGGGCGAGTGGCCCCGGCCGCGCGAGGAGACCGGCCGCGAACTGCCCCGCCAGGCCACGGTCACCGTCCGCGCCACCGGCGGCAGCCTCACCCGCATCCTCCTCGAAGAGGCCCCGCCCCCGCTCCCGCCCCCGCCCCGCACCCCCGGACCAGCCGCCCCCCACCACGACACCCCGCACACCCCGCACGGCCCGCACGGCCCTCACACGCAGTACGACCCGCGCACTTTGTACGACCCGTACGGTCGCCGGGGCCGGTGCGAGGAGTGTGAACAGGCGGCGGGGGCGGGCCGGCTGGTGCTGCTGTCGGCGCCGACACCAGGCCATCTCACCGCCACCGCACGGCAGTTGGCCCTTCATCTGGGTTCACCCGCCCTCCCCTACGGGCTGGAGGAGGTCGCGCGGGAACTGCGGCTGGGCCGCGCCGTGTTGCCCTGCCGGCTCGCCGTGGTCGCACACAGCACCGGTGAACTGGCGGCCCTGCTGGGCGAGTTCGCGGACGGTTCCGGGCGGGACGGCGGAAGGGTGTGCGCCGCCGACCTGCGTTTCCCGGCCGTACCCGCCCTGCTGGTGGGAGAACTGCCCGAGACGGCCGCCTACCTGGACGCCCTGTGGCGGGGCGCCCACCTGACGGCGCTGGCCCGGCTGTGGCTGGCCGGCACCGACATCACGGCCGCGCGGCAGACCGGCCCGGTCATCCCCCTGCCCGGCAGCGCCATGGAACGCCGGCCCCTGTGGACCCCCCGCCCCCGCCCCCGCCCGCAGCCGCAGCCGCAGCCGCAGCCGGAGGGGGAGCGGGAGCCGGTGCCGCCCCCCGGGGCGCAGGACGCCGGACACCGGACCCCCGCCCCAGGCGCCGGGTCCGAAGACCGTGACGACCTCGACGACCGGCCCCCGCCTCCAGAGGAGAGCCTCCCCGCCCCCGCCCCCGTCCCTGCCCTGGAACCCGACCCGCCTCACCCCCCGGCGGACGGCCACCCGGCCCCCGTCTCCGCCCCGGCTGCCGTCCGCGAGGTGGAACTCCCGGGCACCGCAACGCAGTTGAACACCGGCCTCCCCGCCGGTATCCCGCAGCCGCGCCCGGACACCTCCGCCCCGGGCCTTGAAGCCGCCCTCCCGGACCCGGTCCCGGCCCTCATCCCGGGCGGCGGCCACGCGGACCCGCGGCCGGTGCTGAGTGAGGGGCCTTCGCCCCGCGCGCCGGAACCGGGGCCCGGCGCCGGCCACCACCCGCGCCCGCCTCGCGGCGGCGAACACCCCTGCCCGGCAACGGAGTCGGACGGCACTCTCCCCGTCCCCGCCCCCCAGCGGAAGCCGGCCGGCGCCGGACATCCCCTCCCGGCGGAAGACCGCAGGGCTCTGCCCGGGCCTCCCGCCCCCGCGTCCCTGTCCGCGCCCGCACCCGTGCCCCCGACCGTGCCCGCGTCCTCCGCCGCGCCGGTGCCTCCGTCCGTGTCCGCGAGCAGGAGTCTCCCCTCCCCGGCCGTGCCCTCGTATCCCGTGTCCCAGCGCCCGTGGCGGGGGTCGGAGTCGGGCGGGGGGAGGTGGTGACGCTCACCGCCGCCTCCGAGGCCCGGGCGGCCGGGGCGGTGCCGGGCGGGGAGGGCGGCGCGCTGGTCAAGCTGTGGGTGTGCCCCAACGACGACCTCGCGCCGGGGCTGGCCGGTGTGCTGGCCGCGCACTGGCTGGATGAGCAGGAGCGGGAGACCGCCGGCCGGTTCCTGTTCGAGCGGGACCGGCGCCAGTATCTCGTCGCGCACACCCTCGTACGGCGGGCGCTGGCGCTGGAGGCGGGGCTGGCCGAGGCCGAACTCGTCATCTGGCGTTCCCCGCGCGGGCGGCCCTTCCTGCAGCCGCTGCCCGGGGGGCTGCCGCGCGGCGGTGACCACCTCGACTTCAACCTCTCCCACGCCGGCGGCTACAACCTGCTCGGTATCGTGCGCCGCCACCGCATCGGCGTGGACATCGAGCGCCTCGACCGTGACGCGCACGCCATCGACACGATCCTGCACACCTTCACCCTCCCGGAGCAGGACTGGGTGGGCCGGGCGCCTGCGGGCCGCCCGCGGGACCGGCGGGTGCTGCGGCTGTGGACGCTGAAGGAGGCCTACTCCAAGGCCCGCGGCCTGGGTCTGGGGCTGCCCTTCGATGAGTTCGGGTTCGGTCTGCACGACGAGCGCGGGGTGCTGTCCTTCCAGCCGCCCGCCGACGACCGCACCGGACGGTGGCGGTTCGTGGAACTGGAGCCGGTGCCCGACGTCCTGGCCGCCGTCGCCGTGCCCGCCGGCGAGGAGCTCGCCCCCGTCCTCCAGCTCCACCACGGATTCCCCTGGGGCCGCGCCGCCTCCCGCCGTATCGCCCTGCCCGCCCCCGCCCCCGTCGGCGCGAGAACCTGACGCACCGCACCGCAGCCCATGAACGGGATGAAGGGGATGAGCGGGATGAGCGGGATGAGCGGGATGCAGATGAACGGGTGAGCGGACCGCCGGGTGAAGGCGGCAGCAAATGAACGGACGGGCGGACGGGGGATCGGCGGGTGAAGGGGGAGGGGTGTGCGATTGTGCGGGTCAATTCCCGCTGTGCGGGCCGCTGTTGTTTCTCCGGATGCCGTCCGCTGTTTTTCCGTCCGTTTCCCTCCGCTTCCCGCCGCCGCATTTTTCCGGACGGGCGCGCAGAGGGCCGGCGGCGGGTTCGCGGGGAGGTGAGGGCAGCGGGAACGCGGGATCCGGGGGCCGGGGGAGTGCGGGCGGGGTGCCCGCGGGGGTTATGCGGGGACGGGGCCGCCGCTGTGCTCGCGCAGGGCGCGGCGGATGTCGGCGATCGCGGCGAGGGCGACGGGCTGGGGGTCCTCGCGGAAGTAGAAGTGGCCGCCGGTGAAGACGCGCAGGCCCAGGAAGCGGGCGCAGTGCGCGGCCCAGTGGGCCAGGGCGTGGGGCGGGGCGGCGTGGTCCTGCTCGCCGGCGAACACCGACACCGGGACCGGCAGGGGGGTGCCGGGCGGGGCGGGATGCCAGTTGGCGACCAGTTCCAGGTCGGCGCGGATCACCGGCGCGAACAGGCTCCACAGCCCGGGGTGGTCCAGCACCTGGGGCGGGGTGCCGCCCAGCAGGGCCAGCCGGCGCCGCAGTTCGGTGTCACCGACCCCGCGCAGCGACACCGGGTCGGGCGGGGCGCCGTCGCTGGGGGCGCCGCACGCCGACAGGCCCAGCCACACCGGCAGCGGCCCGCCCCGCGCGATGAGGCGGCGGGTCAGTTCGTAGGCGACCAGCGCGCCCATGCTGTGGCCGAAGAACGCGAACGGGCTCTGTTCGGAGGCCAGTTGGGGGCTCAGCCGGTCAAGGAAGTGCTCGACGAGGAGGGGGCCCTCGCTGATCAGCGGCTGTCCCAGGCCGGCGCCGTGGCCGGGCGCGTCCTGCGGGCGGATGTCCCAGTGCCCGGGCAGACGCCCCGCGAAGTCCTGGAACATCAGCCCCGAGCCGCCCGCGTGCGGGAAGACGTACAGGCGCAGCCCCCGCTCCCTGCCGGTGCGCGTACCGGGCCGCCCGCCGCCGTCCCGCGCCACGGCGGCAGCGGAGGCCGCCGCGGCGGCGAGGGGGCCGGCAGGGCCGGCGGGGCCGGCGGAACTGAGCGATTCCATCAGGACTCCGTCCGAAAACCGGCCTGTTCCCGGGGGGAGCAGGCGCACGCACCGTCGCAGAATATCCGCCGGGCGCATTCCCCGACCGGAACCCACAGTTCACTTCCAGTGCCGGTACATGTGTTCTTGAGCGTTCTTGAACGGGTCAAATGCCGTGCCTCGTACGGGACTTGGAATGCCGCTAGAGGACCGCTACAGAAAATCGCTCGGTGGGCACGGAGGCGGCTAGCGTGCGTAATGGCGCAGATTTCTGGCCACCGAAAGGAACTGGACAAGGAACTCGACGAGGTACGGAGGACACTGTGAAGATTCAGGTTCTGGGTCCGTTGAGTGCCGAGGTCAACGGGGGATCGATCGTTCCTACGGCCGGCAAGCCGCGGCAGATCCTGTCGCTGCTGGCGCTCTACCCGGGTCGGGTGATGCCCGTGCCGACCCTCATGGAAGAGCTGTGGGGAATGGAACCCCCGCCCAGCGCCCTGACGACGCTGCAGACCTACATCCTGCAGCTGCGCAGGCGTCTCGGCACGGCGATGGGGCCCGGTTCGCCGGCGGGCGCCAAGGACATCCTCGCCACCCGGCACGGCGGTTATCTGCTGCAGATCGACGACAGCTGCGTCGATGTGCACCAGTACGAGAAACTGATCAGAGAGGGGCAGTCGGCCTTCGAGGCCGGCGACAACGCGGTCTCGGCCGCCCGCTTCCGCGCCTCGCTCGACCTGTGGAGCGGGGCGCCTTTGGTGGATGTGAAGGTGGGGCCCGTCCTGGACATCGAGGTGATGCGGCTGCAGGAGAGCCGGCTGGTCACCGTGGAACGGCGCATCGACGCCGACCTGCGGCTGGGCCGGCACTCCGAACTCATCGCGGAACTCACCGACCTGACGGCCCGTCACCCCCATCATGAGGGGCTGCACTCCCAGGCGATGCTGGCGCTGTACCGCTCGGGCCGGCAGGCCACCGCGCTGGAGGCCTACCGCCGGCTGCGGATGCGGCTGATCGACGAACTCGGCGTGGAGCCCTCGCCGCAGCTGCAGCGCATGCACCAGGCGATGCTCGCCGTCGATCCGCTGCTGGACGTACTGGCGGGACCCCGCCACGGCTCCACGTTCGACCTGTTCGCGGCGTGAGGGAGACCGGCCGCGCCCTGCGGGCCCGGCCGGTCTCCTCAAGGCCCGCCCGCGGCCGGCGCGGGCCCTTCAGCGGTGCGCGCTCTGCAGCCGGGTGACCGTCTCCCACAGAACCGCCGGAGTGGCGAACGTCTCCAGTGACAGCGCCTCGTCCACGAACCGGACGTCGTAGGCGTTCTCCAGCGAGCCCAGCAGCTCGACCGCGCCCAGCGAGTCCAGGCCCGAGTCGCGCAGATCCGTCTGCGCCTCCAGCGGCTCGTCCTCGTCGAGGAACGGCAGGTAGTCGCGCAGCAGTTCCTCGAACTTCTCGTCCCACGCCATGGTGAACCCCAACCCTTTATTGTCTGCGTTGTCTGCGTTGTCTGCGTTGTCTGCGTTGTCTGCGTTGTCTGCGTTGTCTGCGTTGGTTGTGTGTGTTGTTGTGTTGGATGCCTGCGTTGTCGAAGTGTCCGCCGGCACATCGGTGTCCGCCGGTTTCCCGGTGTGTTCCTGCGTTGTGCACGGCGCCACCGCGGTGCCTGCCGCTACGGCACCACCGCCGGTGGGTGTGCCGGTACGCCGGTGCCGGGCAGCCGGTACCCGTCCTTGAGCCAATACCGGCCGCGGGGGCGCGGGGAACCCGTTGGCCACCCCTAACCCGCCTGCTCGGCCGAGATCCGTCCCGGGCCGCTGCCCAGGGCGAGGTCGACGGGAAGGTCACCGCGGCCGTTGATCTGCAGCTTGCGGTACACCTTCGTCAGGTGCTGCTCGACGGTGCTGACGGTGAGGTAGAGCTTGGCGGAGATCTCCCGGTTGGTCAGGCCCTGCGCGGCGAGTGTCGCCACCCGCTGCTCGGAGCTGCTCAGCCGGTTCTCCGGCCGGTCGGCGGGCTGCTGCCCGGGGCGGGCGGGCAGGGGCTGGGCCAGCGGCACGTCGGGCAGGATCTCCTTGCACAGGGCGAGCGCGCCGCACTCCTTGGCCAGGTTCCACGCCGCCCGCACGGTCGCGGTGCCCTTCATCGGTGCCCCGGCCTCCGCCTGCCGGGTGCGGCCCAGGTCGGCCATGGCGCGGGCGGTCGCCAGGCGGTCACCGGAGCGGTGCAGTTCATCGACGGCCTGCTCCAGCCAGAGCGCCCGCTGCCGCCCGCCGGCGCAGGCCAGCGCCCGCTGGTGCAGGGAGATGCCGCGTACCCAGGGCCGGCGGGCGTCCGGTGCGGCCAGCTGCTCCAGTACCAGCCGCTCGGCCTGCTGGGGCCGGCCCAGGCGCAGCAGTGCCTGCGCGGCGTCGCTGCGCCAGGGCAGGTAGGCGGGCCGGTCGATGTGCCAGGCCCGCAGCGCCCGGCCCACGGCGAGGAAGTCACTGAGGGCGGCCTGGGGCTGGTTGCCGCTGAGCTGGTGCAGCCCGCGGGCGCGCAGGAACGCCAGTGCGTGCACGCTTCGCAGCACCTCCGGCGGCAGCGGCCGGTCGCACTGGCGGCAGGCCTGGGTGTAGTGGCCCATGTCGCTGTGGGCGCGCACCAGTACCGCGGCCGCCGCGTAGGGGAAGGTGCCGCCGCGCTCGGGGAGTTCGTCCAGGGCGCGCCCGGCGTGGGCGGCGGCCTCGGGCAGGTCGCCGATGCGCAGCAGGGCCTGTGCGTGCAGGGTGGCGAAGACCGCGGCCCAGCCCGGCGCACCGCGCCGTTCGGCGTCCTGCAGCAGGCCGCGGCTCCAGGGCACGGCCCGCTCGGGGTGGTCGGAGAGCGTCAGCGACTCCAGCGCCTGCACGATCGGCGTCATGGTCGCCTCGGTCAGAGCCGCCGAGCGCAGCAGCCGCTCGGCGGCGGCGGGCGGCGCGTCGATGACGATGTCCAGCGGCGAGACACCCCCCTCCTCCCCGCCCTCCCGGCTGCCCTCCCGCCTCTCCCGGCTGCCGTCCTGGCCGCTGTGCCGGCTGCTGTCGTGGGCCTGGTGGTCCTGTGCGCGGTGGTCGCGGCCGGTGTCCTCCAGCAGGTCGCAGGCGTCGGCGAGGCGTCCCTGCAGCAGCAGTAACTGGGCCAGCGGCTGCGCCGGTTCGCCGTCGAGACGGCCCGCGCGCAGCGCGGCGAGCGGCCCGGCGAGCCGGCGTTCGGCCGCGGCCGGGCTGAACCGCCAGGTGACCCGGGCCAGCCGGATCCCGACCAGGTCGCGGCGGCGCTCGTCGGCGGCGCTGTCGTGGGCGACCTCCAGCAGCCGCAGCGCCGCCCGCCCCTCGTCGCCGGCCAGCCGGCTCTCGGCGGCCTCGCACAGGATGTCGCTCTCGGTCTGCGTCGCCTGCCAGGGCTCGCCCAGACAGGCATCGGCCGCCAGCAGCTGCCCGGCCGCCTCCGTGGCGGGCCGGCCGCGGCGGTGCAGCAGCCGCGCCGCCCGCCGGTGCAGGGCCGCCAGCTTGCCGGCCGGCAGTCCGCTCAGGACGGCCTCGGCCACCGCCGGGTGGCGCACCTGCGCCCCGGCCAGCAGTCCCGCCGCCTCCAGCGCCGTCAGCGCGTGCCGCACGGGCGCCGGGGCCAGCCCCAGCAGCCGGGCCACCAGCTCCGCCTCCGCCGCCGGGCCCAGCAGCGCCGCGGCCTGCGCGACGGCGGCCGGGGTGGGACCGGCGCGGTGCAGACAGGCCCGGACCGCCTGGGCGAACGGGCCGCCCGCCTCCGGCACGGCATCCTGGGGCCGGGCCTGCTCCCGTTCCTGGAGCAGGGCGCGCAGCAGCAGCGGATTGCCGCCGCTGGCCTCGTAGAAGAACCCCGCCGCCTCCCCTCCGCCCTCCGTGCTGCCCGTGCTGCCCGTGGTGGGCGGGGTGTGCGGGGTGTGGTGGGCGGAGGCGCTGTCGTGTCCGGCGGCGCGGGTGAGCGCCTCGCACTCCGCGCGCCCCAGCCGCTCCAGGCGTATCCGGCGGAAGGTGGGCTGGCGCATCAGCTCGGTCGCGAAGCCCGGGTGGGCCGCCTCGTGGTGCGGGGTGCCGGCCACGACCAGCAGGATCCGCGCCGGGCGGGCGTAGCGGGCCAGGTACTGCAGAAAGGCCAGCGACTCCTCGTCGGCGTGGTGCACGTCGTCGACGGCGACCACCACCACGGCGCTCTCGCTCAGCTCCCGCAGCTCCGCGCAGAAGGCCTGCATGTCCTGCGTCCGCGCCCGCCCGCCCCCCTCGCCGTCGCCGTCGCCGTCGCCGTCGCCGGGGCGGAGGGCGGCGGCCAGGGCGCGGTGGCCGGCCGCCAGCTGGCGCAGCACGCCGTAGGGGGCGGCGTGCTCGGCGGGGAAACCGACCGCGCACAGCACCACCGCGTCGGTGGCCGCGGCCTGTTCGAGGAGCGTGTGCAGCAGGGAGCTCTTGCCGCAGCCCGTGGGTCCCTCGACCAGGACGGTGCCCGGGCGGCCCGCGGCGCACTGCGCCAGCGCCTGCCCCAAGGTGTGGATCGCCGCTGTCCTGCCCACCAACGTCATAGTCGCCCCGTCCAGGTCGGTCCACCCCTAACCTCGACCAGCGTGGACAGGCCCCCTATAGGGGTGGTCGAGCGGCGGCGGAGAGCGGCCCCGCGCGACGGTTCACAGCTCGGCGCGCACCAGCCCCGCCACCCGCAGCTCATCGACCCAGATGTCCAGGTCGGCACGGGCGTTGGCGGGCTCGGTGCCCCACAGCGCGGCCAGCATGCGGGCCGCGCCCTCCACGTCCCCGTCGTGCTGGCGCAGCGCCAGCCACACCGCGGTGCCCACCGGACCGCACCGCACATGCCGCACCGGAGGCGCCGTCACCACGTCCAGGCGCCCGTGGGCATCGACACTGACACTCAGCCCGGGCACCGGTCGAACACGCACACGCACCTCCAGCCCGCGAGCTGCCAACGGCTTTGCACGGCCGGCCCGCAGGCGTGCCGCACAGGGCGGTCCGGCACCGGAATAACGCATTGCCACCATCCCGCCGCAGCGGCGGGAGCATCGATTCCATCGTGATGTCCGCACCCGGCAGTGGCAACAGTGGAACACCCCCTACAAGGTGGTGCGCCGCGCCCCGCCGGCTAGGGGTGTGGAGCCCGTTTCACCACTGCGCCCCCGGTCAGGGGCGCCGGGGAAACACATCCGGCCGAATGCATTTCCGAAAAGGCGGGGAAATTGGCCGAATGGAAGCGCAAAGCCCGCACGCCTCCTTCACACACTCGGTGCCGGAATTCGTTTCACCCGTTCTCCAACACCTCTCCACCCCCCGCCGCGATCCTCGCGGTATGCCACCGACGCTGACCGAACCCCTCAGCGGGGCCCTGCACGAACTCCTCACCGCCCGCTGCCGCGCAGAACGCAACAAGGAGATCGCCCTCGCCCAGATCGCGGCCGGCAACCGCGGCGAACCGGTCCCCCTCACCCGCCACTGGACCGACCTCCACCCCGCCGCCCCTCCCACACCCCTCCGCCTGACCTGCGAGAACATCCTCGCCGACGGTGAACGGGTCGCCTTGCGCGCCACCGTCCGCCAGGGCCGCGCCGCCTGGACCCTCATCGGTGAACTCCGCTTCGACGCGGCCGGGAGGATCGTGGAGAGCCACCAGACGATCCTCGAGATCCCGCCCCCGCCCGCAGCCGGCCCGACACCCCCCGCGTGTACGTGCTGAACCGCCCGCCGCGTCTTGAGCCGCTCTCGTGCCGCCCTCCAGCACGCCGCGACACCGTCGGGGCCGACATGGCGGACGGCGGGAGGCGGGCGGTGCACGAACAGGGGCGGCGCACACCGGTGTTCACCGCGGGCGAGGGCGACGCCGCCGTGCTGTTCACCGCCGGACCCCAGGTGCGGCCCGCCATGGCCCGCGCCCTCTACGGCACCTTCCCCGCCTTCCGGGACCGCTTCGACGAGGTCAGCGCGGTCCTGGACCGGCGGCTGCCGCTGCCGCTGGCCGCCGTCGTCTTCGCCCCCGAGGGCGGCCACGACGCCCGGCTGCTGCGCCGCGGCCCCTGCGCGCGGGCCGCGCTGTTCGCCTACGAAGCCGCCCTCTACCGGCTGTGGCAGGAATGGGGGATACGGGTCGGAGCGGTCGCCGGTGACGGCATCGGCGCCCTCGCCGCCGCGCACGCCGCCGGCGCACTGGGCCTTCAGGAGGCGGCCCGCTGCGCGGTCGCCGGCCGCCGGGTGCGCTCCGCCGCCCACGCCGAACGCGCCCTGTGCGCGGCCGGGTTCAGACTCCTGCTCGTGTGCGGCCCGGGCCGCTTCGGCACCGGCCAGGTGGGCCACCTCCCCGCCCTCCTCGCCGAACTCGCCGAACTCCAGCTCTGCGGCCCCCGCATCGACTTCACCGGCCTCTTCCACTCCGCCCGCCTCTGACCCGCCCCGCCCCGCCCACCGGCACGCGCGCGCCGCCGCCGCGAAGAACGGCACCGCCCGGACGGACCGCAGGGAAACAAAACGGTGACAGACAGTCAGAAAACGCGCGCAGAAGGCCCGTTGGAGGCGGGAAGCAGCAGGGGCCGCGCCAAGCCCTGTGCACACTCGGGCCCGTTGCCACGGGTCGTGGCGGCAACGGGCGCCGCCCGTACGCCGGTTGCCGTGCGGGCGGTCCGCCTCCCCGGCCGCCGCACGGTCCCCGCCCCCGGCGGAGAACGTGGCGCGGGCCGGGGAACCGGGAGCGGACCGGGTACGGGAGCGGACCGGGTACGAGAGCGGATCGGGGACGGTTCGTGGCCCGCTGGAGAAAAGCGGGGCGCAGCCCGCCGGCGGCCTACGGTGCGAAGGCCGAGCGTGAGGAGGCAGCCATGGAGGAGGCAGCCATGGAGGAACGGCACGCCACGCTGCACGTCCTGCCGCCCATGGCGCGCCCCGCGGATGAGCCCGCGCCCGCGCGGGCGGCAGCCCCCCGGCACACCGTCCGGGTGCATGTCGTCGGCGCCGATCCGCTCGCCCGGGTCGGTATCCGCACCCTGCTCGCCGGCCATCTGGAGATCCGGGTCACCGGGGAGAGCCAGCCCGGACCCCGGCTGGCCGCGGCGCTGCGCGCGCAGCGCCCGCACGTCCTGGTGGTGCACGCCATCCTCACCGCCGAACAGCAGGCGCTGCTGGCCCGGGAGGCGGCCGACGGCGTCCGGGTGATCATGCTGGGCGGCCCGGAGCCGTCCGCCCGCCCCGCCGCCTGGCACGGGCATCTGCCGGGCACCGCCACCCCCGGCCAGCTGGCCTCCGCGGTCATCCTCGCCGCCGCCGGCTACACCCTCCTGCCCGCGCCCGCCTCAGCGGCGGCGGTGCGCACGGAGCGGACGGCCCATCTCTCCCGGGTGCGCCCCGAGGAGCTGACCGGACGCGAACGCGAGGTACTGCAACTGCTGGCGCGGGGGCTGTCCAACGCCGAGATCGCCCGCCGCCTGACCCTGTCCGAGCACACCGTCAAGACCCACGTGCAGAACATGCTGCACAAGCTGCGGCTGCGCAACCGCGTCCACGCGGCGATCTACGCCTTCGAGGCGGGACTACGGCGCCCGTAGCGGCAGGCCGCCGGCCAGGCACGCAACCGACATCCAGGCACAAAGGGGGGCAGGGGTGATGAACGGCAGCCGTCCGGCGGGCGTGTGCGCGATCCTCGACCCCGCCCCCACCCCCGCCCCCACTCCGGTCCCCGCCCCCACTCCGGCGTCGGCCGGGCGGGCGGTCCTGCATCTGCGCGGCCCGCTGGAGGCGGACGCCTTCCACCGGGCCGTCCACCGGATCGCCGAGAGCCACCCCGGGCGGCGGCTGCCCGCACCCCGGCTGCTGCGCCACGGGCCCGGCCGGCACACCGTCGAACTCCCCGCCCACCCGCCCCCGCCTGGCACCCAGGCACCGTATCCGCTGGGCCTGCTCGCCGACCTGCTGACCGCCGGCCCGCCCGCACCCGCCCCCGCCCCCGCGCCGGGCCGTCCGGCGGCCGGCGGCCGGCACTGCGGGACCCTGCCGCGCACCCTGACGCTGACCCCCCTCATGCGCGAACGGCTCGCCGGCGCGCTGCTGCACCCCGGCCACCACGTCGAGCAACTGGCCTGGCGCTGGCACGGCCCCCTGGACGCCGCCCGTTTCACGGCCGCCTGGCAGGCCGTCACCGACCGGGAGAGCGTGCTGCGCACCGCCTTCGTGTGGGATCCCAGCCCCCGGGCCGTCGTCTTCGACCAGGGCACGCCCGAGGTGCGCCGCCGCTCCTGCGACAGCGCCGCCGACCGGGCGGCGGCAGGAGCGGCCGAACGCGCGGGCGGCTTCGACCTGCGCCGGCCCGGACCGCTGCGGGTGGCGCTGCTGGAAGGCGGCCCCGGCCGCACCGAGGTGCTGATCACCTATCACCGGGCCCTGCTGGACAGCTGGAGCGTGCGGCTGCTGATGCAGGAGTGCTGCCGCGCCTACCTCGGCGGCGGCCTGCCGGGCGGCGAGCGCCGGCCCGACCTGGGCGACTGCACCCGCTGGCTGCACGGCCAGGACCGCGCCCCGGCCCGCCTCCACCCCCCTGCGCCCCTGCCGCCGGCGCTGCCGCACCCCGCCGCCGGCGGGGCGGCGGGGGTGCACCGCACCGCGCTGACCCGCGCCGAGAGCCTGCGGCTGGCCCGGTGGGCGGCCCGCTGGGACGCCACCGAGAGCAGCGTCCTGCAAGCGGTGTGGGCGCTGGTGACCTACCGTGCGCTGGCAGCGGCACCCGCACCCAGGGCGGTCGGTTTCGGGCTGGCCTTCCCCGGCCGGGGACTGCTGCTGGAGGGCGTCGAACGCACCCCGGGCCCGTTCGAGAACACGCTGCCCATGACCGTCGCCCTCCACCCCCGACGCCCGCTGGCGGGGGTGCTGCGCGAACTGCGCGACCGCGCCCTGGAGATGGCCGCCTACGAATGGGCCGCCCCCGCCCCCGCCCCCGCCGCCGGTGCCGCCGAGGGGACCGGGACGGTGGCGGGAGCGGGCACACTGCTCGCCTTCGACTACGGGCCGCGCCCGCAGAGCTCCCTCACCGCCGCGCTGGCCGGCCACGGCGTCCGCGTCGAACGCCAGGACCTCGTCGGGGCCCTGACCGGCTACGCGCTGACCCTGCGCGCCGGCCCCGACGCCCGCCACGGCCTCGCCCTGACCTGCACCTACGACCCCGCCCTGGCCGGCGCCGAAGCGGCCCGCACGATGCTGGCACAGGCCGCGCACCTGCTACGGCTGCTGCCGTGCACCGCCCGCGGCCCGCTCACCGTCGCCGACGCCCTGGCCCTGCTGACCGGCGCGGCGCTGCCCCGCATGCCCCGCCCCGCCTCCCCCCGCCCGCCCGCCGGACCCGCCGGGCCGGGCGTCCTGGTGCCGCTGCGGCCCGCGGCCCGGCCCGGGGCCGGCACCGTCTGCGTGGTGGACGCGCCCGGCGCCCCGCCCCCGGCCCACCGGGAACTGCTGCGCCACTGCCAGGGCCCGCAGGCGCTGAGCGTGCTGCGCGCGGGCGGGGGCGAAGCCGCGCTCACCGCGGCCGCGCACGCACTGGCGGCCGCGGCCCGCTCCGGCCCCCGCCTCGTCCTCGCCGGCTACTCCGGGGCCGGCGCCCTCGCCTGCGAACTGGCCGCCCGCCTCGCCGCACACGGCGCCCGCACCCCCCTGGTGGTGATCAGCGGCGGCACCGACCACGACACCGCCGCCCGCACCCTGGCCCACGCCCTGCACGAGACCGCCCCCTGAACCACCGCGCCCCGCACCCCAGTTGACCCCGCCCGGCCCGTTCGGCCCCGGGCGGCACGGCCTGCGTCCGCGGGTGCCGGTGCCGGTGCCGGTGCCGGTTGCGGGCGTGGTCGCCGGCGGGGCCCTTCGAAGGCCGGGCCCCGGCCGGGGCGCGGTCTCACGAAGTGGCCCTCCGGCCATGGCCGTCGGCGGCCGGCAGGCCCGGGGCAGGCCCGGGAGGTCGGTATCCGCCGGTGCCGCCCCGGCGGCCGTCCGGACGGGATGTGCCCGCGGGGGCCGGGGCCGGCCCGGGTGTGCCAGCCGGGGGCCGTTGCCAACCCGGAAGGGGCCTGCCAGGGTGGTGCCGCCCCGGGCGAGTGCCGCCGGGGTGGGATTCTGTCGGTGCGGAGGTCCGTGAACTGCCCGCCCGCTCAAGCCTGTTGGGCCGGGGCGGGATTCGGGGCGGGCGGGCCGGGCTGGGTACGGTGGTGGCGGGGCCAGCCGATGTCGTCGGCGGCGGGGGTGTCGTCGGCTGCCCGGGCCGGCAGGGGGGTGCGGCCCACCGGGGCCGCACGGCCTGCCGGAACCGAGCGTTTCATGGACGACTCCCGTCGAACATACGGCAGGCCGGCGCGGGGTGGCGGCGGCTGGTCGTCCCCGATGCTGCCCGCCCCCGTTCGAGAGCCGCTTGAGAGACACACGACAACCGCGTGAGTCCGGAACGAGGCCCAGTACAGAGACTGTGGCAAAGGTTTGCCCAGCCGTTGCCCGCAGCCCTACGCTCGGTCGCGGCCCCGGTGGCAACCGTCCGATCCGTTCGGGGGCCCTGAACCGCGCGTCAACCCAGGGAATGGTCACATGCTGCAACAGCCCGCCTTCGGCCGCCGTGTGAGGAAACTGCGCCTGGCCCGCGGGCTGTCCCAGTCCGCGCTGGCCGGTGACGGCATGTCCACCGGATATCTCTCCCGGCTGGAGTCCGGTGCGCGCCAGCCCACCGAACGGGCCGTCACCTACCTCGCCGGGCGGCTCGGCGTGGAAGCGGCCGACTTCGAGGAAACCCCCGGCGGTTCCCTTGCCCACGCCTTGTCCCTGGCCGCCTCCACCGGCTCCGACAGCGCCCTGGAGACGCTGCGCGAGGCGCTGGCCGCCGAGGGGCAGGAGAGTGCGCCGCTGCGCTGGCAGGCGCTGTGGCTGCTGGCGGCGCAGTGCCGGGTACGGGGCGACCACACCGGGGAGCGGGCGCTGCTGGAGGAGCTGGTGCACCTGGGCGACGACGTCGGCCTGGCCGAGCTGCGGGTGCGGGGACTGACCCGGCTGGCCCGCTGCCTGCGCTCGCTGGGTGAGATCCCCGCCGCCCTGGAGGCCGCCGTCGGCGCGCATCTGCTGGCCCGCGACGGCGAGCTGGGCGTCGAGGACCGTGCCGCCGTCCTGCTGGCGCTGGTGTCGGTGGAGGCCGAGGCCGGACGGATGCCGGACGCCCGCGCGCACGCCGACGAACTCACCGCCCTGGTCGAGGGCGGCTCCAACGCCCTGTGGGCGGAGTCGATGTGGACCGCGGCCGCCGTCCGGGTCCGCCAGGGCGACTACCCCGGCGCCCAGCGCTGCCTGGAGGAGGCCCTGGAGAAGTTCGACAGCAGCGAGGACCTGGTGCTGTGGCTGCGGCTGCGGCTGGCCGCCGGCCGGCTGCACCTGCAGAAGATCCCCGCCGACCCGGGGGCCGCCGAGCGGTGCGTCACGGCCGCCGAGTCCGCGCTCGCCTTCGTCGGCAACTCCGGGCTGCGCCAGGAACTGACCGCCCTCAAGGCCGACCTCGCCTTCCTGACCTCCCGCTACGACGACGCACGCACCCTGCTGGGCGAACTCGCCCTGGAAGAACCGCGGATGACCTACCGCGACCGGGTCCGCCTGGACATCCTCCGCCACCAGCTGCGCATCCTGTCCGGCGACGACAGCGGCGTGCGGGGACTGCGCGCCCTGGCCGAACAGGCGCAGACGGACGCCAACATCGACCTGGCCGCCGAGATCTGGCGGATCCTGGCGGAGGCTCTGGCCCAGAGCCGGCTCGGCTCGACTCCCTCTGCGGCGAACTGAGACACGCCCGGCCTCCGCCCACCCCCGGCACCACTCCTCGCGGACGCAGGACGCCGATGAGGCATGAGGCCCGCCCCGGCCCACCCCGGCGCATCACCACCCGGCTCGAACTCGCCGCCGGCCTGCGCCGCGCCGTACTCCCCGAACACCGCACCCCGCCCGGCCCCCTCGCCCGCGCCACGCGGGGCATCCCCGCCGGCCCCCGCCCGCCGCGGTGAGCGGCACCGGCCGCCCCCGGCCGCCGGTGCGGTGGTGCCCCGGGCGGGGCCGCGCACGCACCGCAGCCGGTGGTCCTGGGCGTGCGCCGCGGCCTGGACGGCGAGGTGGCCCACCTCGCCGACCCGGTACCGGCCGCCGCCGTGCTGGACCAGGTGCCCGACGACATCGACCCGCGCCGCATCCTGCGTTCCGCCCCGCACTGCGCCACCGGCTGCGCCCACCGGCGCGGCCCGGACTGCACCCTGGCCGAACGGGTGCCGGCCGCCTGTCCCGCCGCCGCAGGCCCGCTGCCGCACTGCCCTCTGCGCACCGCCTGCGCCTGGTGGGCGCAGGCCGGCGCGGACGCCTGCCGCCGCTGCCCGTCCTCGTCACCCGCCACCACACCGCCACCCACGAGGACGTCACCGTCCGCCACCCCCGCAGCACCTGACCCCCGCCCCGGCCACGCGACACCAACCCCCGCACCGGCAACCGTCTCTGACGTGTGCTCAGTGAATCCTCCGGGCGCGGGCAGCGCCGCCCCGCCCCCCAGAGGGGCAACTCCGCCTCCCGGTGCGGCCGTTGCCGCCGTCGCCGCCCGCCGCCCCGCCCGCAGGAGGCCCAACTCCCGCTGGCGGTAAGGGTGTTGCGCCCTCGTCGCGGAACCGGTACCGGTCCCCAGGGCAGGGGCAGGGGCAGGGGCAGGGGCAGGGGCAGGGGCGGGTGCGGGTGTGGGTGTGGTCATGGTGTTCCTCCTTCCGGTGCCGCCGTGTGCGGGGGTGCCGGCCGCGGTCGCCGGTTGTCTTCAGAAGAGGTCGGTGGTGCGGTCGTTGAGGTGGTCCAGGCAGAACTCGTACAGGTCCTCGGTGTGGGTGGGATGCCAGCCCGCGGGCACGGCGGCACCGGAGGGCCACAGCGCGCGGTGGCCGCCGGCGCCGGCGAGGACGACGAAGGTGGCGAACTCGTCGGCGAAGGGGTCGTCGGCGGCCGGCCCGTCCAGGATCTGCAGGGCGCCGTCGGGGGTGATGCGGGCGGCGCGCCCGGTGCGCCACATCCGGGCGCCGGCGGGCTCGCCGGGGCAGAAGGGGTCGGGCAGGAAGCGTTCGCCGGTGGCCGCGGGCCGCTGGTCGTAGCCGTCGGCGACGCCCGCGCCCGCCACGTACAGGGCGCCGCTGTGTCCGGGGCCGACGGGGTTGAGGCGGCCGTCCAGGATGTAGGCGCGGTAGCCGGGGGCGGGGCGGGCGGGGCCGCCGGGCCGCTGCTGGAGGACGATGCGGCCCTCCGGCCAGCCGCCGCTGACGGTCAGTTCGGTGTCCTCGGCGCGGGCGAGCGCGGCCAGGGCGGCCAGGGTGTCGTGCGTGCCGCCCACGACCGTGCGGGCGTGGGTGCGGCGCAGCCAGGCCCAGACCTCGTGGGGTGCGGCGTGGGCGAGGAGGCCGTCGGGGACCAGGACGTGGGCGCCGCGGACCAGGGCGCCCAGCAGGGCCAGGGCGGCGTCCGCGTCGGGGTAGCCGTGCACCAGCCAGGCGGCGTCGGCGGGTTCGGCCAGGGTGGCGGCGGCGACGGCCCCGGCGCCGATGACGACGGTGCCGTCCTCGCCGGGTGCCAGCAGCAGCGGGTCGCCGGCGGCCGGCGGCCGGGTGCGGTCGCTGTCCAGGACGGGCCAGCGGCCGTCGGCGGGCAGCAGGTCGGCGGCGGCGTCGCGGACCAGGCGGGCGGCGCCCGGCACGGGGGGCAGCAGCAGGTCGGCGGTCTCGTCCAGCAGCAGGACCACGGGGTGGGGGGAGTCGGTGAGGTCCAGGGAGGGGTCGACGGGCAGCAGGGCGGCGCCGGTCTTGGCGACGGCGAGCGCGGCGACGGCGAACCCGGTGGGGGAGGAGAGGGCGGTCAGTACCGAGGTGCCCGGGCCCGCCCGGTGCGCGATCAGCGCGTGGGCCAGCAGGTCGGAGCGGGCGTCGAGTTCGGCGTAGGCCATGCCGGGCAGGGCGGGCGCCTGCGGGGCGCGTGCGGCCTGCTGGGCGAAGAGGGCGGCCACCGGCCGCTGGGGCAGGACGGCCTCCGGCCCGGCCCACACCCCCTGCCCGCCGCCGTCGGGCAGCAGCCGCAGCCGGCTCAGTGGGGTGGCCGGGGCGGCCAGGGCCGCCTCCAGGACGGCGGTGAGCTGGCCGGTCAGGGAGGCGGCGACAACCTCGCCCACCGTCTCGTGGCGGAACGCGGTCGTCACCGTGATACCCGCCGGCGCACCCGCCGGGCTCTGCCGCTCGGTGAGGGTCAGCCCCAGGTCGGCCGCCGGCAGCGGCAGTTGGGGACGGCAGAGCCCCACCGACAGCCCGGCCGCCTCGAACTCGCCGGTGCTCTCCTGCAGGACGCTCAGCGCGACCCCGCCGGGCAGCGCCAGGGGCGCGTCGCCGTCACGGTAGGCGGCGAGGGCGGCCTCACGCACCCGGCGCAGCAGTTCGGTGAAGGCCGGGTCGCCGCCCGTGTCCACCGACAGCGCCAGGACCCGCCCGTAGGGGCCCACCGCCGCCCGCAGCCCGGCACTGTCACGGGCCGGGACCGGCGCCGCCACGGTGATCCGCGGCCCCGCGCCCAGCCGGCCCAGCAGCGCCGCGAGCGCGGCGTGCACCACCATGAACACGGTGGTGTGCTGCTGCGCGGCCAGCCGCGTCAGCCGCTCGTGCAGGCCGGCGTCCCAGCAGGCCTCCAGCGTGGCGCAGAAGGCGTCACCGGCCTGCGGGACGCTGCCCGGCAGCGCGGTGGGCTCCCGCTCGCCCCAGACCGCGCGGGGCGCCGCCTGCGGCAGGTCCCGGCCGCGGTGCGGCGCGCCGCCGCCGACACGGGCCCCGTAGGCGCGGGCCACCTCGGCGGCGAGCGGCAGCTGTGACCACAGATCGACCCGGTCGGCGGGGAGCGCCAGATCCAGCTGGTGCTCCTGGGGCGAGAGCATCCGCAGCCGGGTGCCGGCCGAACCCAGCCGCGAGTTGCGCAGCGCCTCGTGACGGGCCGCCAGGTCCTCCAGCGCGGCCTCCAGGGCGCCCACGTCCAGCGGCCCGCGCAGCCGCAGCGGCAGCAGCGCACTGTCGGTGCCCGACCCGCCCGGCCCGGTGGCGCGGGCGGGCACATCACCCAGCAGCGCCGCGAACAGGGCCGGGGTCGGCGCCTCGTACAGCGCCCGCCCGCCGGGGTCGGCGCCCAGCATCTCCCGGGTGCGTGCAAGCAGCCGGGCCGCGGCCAGCGAATGGCCGCCCAGCGTGAAGAAGTCGGAGTCGGCGTGGACCATCCGCCGCGGCACGCCGACCGCCTCGGCGAACAGGTCGCGCACGATCTCCTGCAAGGGAGTGCCCGGCGCCGGCCCGGGCCCGGGCACCGCACCGTCGGGCACCGGCACCGGCAGCGCGGCCCGGTCGACCTTGCCGTTGGAGTCCAGCGGCAGCGTCTCCAGGACCATCAGCGCCGCCGGGACCATGTAGTCGGGCAGCCGCTCCTGCAGATGGCCGCGCAGCACCGCCTCCAGGCCGGCGCCGTCCTCGAAACCGGTCGGCGTGTTGGCGCACGGCCGCCCGCCGGCCGGGACCTGCAGCACCCCCTGCAGCGGGCCGGCGGCAATACGGGCCGGGTCGACGAAGACGACGTCCAGGGCGTGCGGGCCGGCCGCCGACCAGGTGGGCAGCGCCCGGTAGCCGAGCTGTTCACCGGCCGCGCACAGCAGTTCGGGGTCGGGGGCCGGCGCGTCCTGGGCGGGCAGGTCCAGGCCGTCGACGGGGTTGTCCAGGGCGCGCATCGCCGTGTACTCGTCGTGGATACGCCGGTTGGGCACCCCCGCCAGCCGCAGCACCGCCGGCCGCCGCCCGCCCAGATACGCCTCCACGTCCGCCAGCGAACGCACCGCGTGCCCCCACCGCTCGGTCGCGGCGTGGGAGAGGTCGGCGACGGCCGGCGCGGTGTGCAGCACCGCCTCGTAGCGGTAACGGGTCAGCTCGTTGTGGTCGCTGCCCCGCTTCAGCCGTACGTCCACCGCCCGCACCGCGGGCAGTTGCGCCGCCAGCGTGGTGAACAGGGCCGGGGACAGCAGCAGTTCGGTCTCCCTGGCCACCCGCCCGTCCACCGCCCGGCGCAGCTCCTGCCGGCACCTGCCGCCCGCCCCGGGCCGCGCCAGCTCGACGCCGGTCTGCAGGCAGCGCGCCAGGTCGAGGTTGCGCAGATCCCCCAGGAGCAGACTGCCGCCCGGCGCGAGCAGGGGCAGCACCCGCTCGACGACGCCCCGCAGATGACCCAGGTGGGGGAAGTACTGCACCACGGAGTTGATCACGACCGTGTCGAAGTGCCCCGCCGGCAGCCCGCTGGTGTCGTCGGCGCCCTGGCAGGCCAGGCGCACCTTCTCCCGCAGCCCGGCATCGGCCTCGATCCGCCCGGCCAGCGCCGCCAGCGCCGCAGGGGAGAAGTCGGTGGCCCAGTACTCCTCGCACTCCTTCTCCCGCGCCACCTCCTCCAGCAGCAGCCCGGTACCCGCACCGATCTCCAGCACCCGCCGCACCCCCAGCTCACGCACCCGCTCCGCGGTGGCCTGCCGCCACTGCGCCACCTGCCGCGCCGGCAGCGGCCGGCCGTCGTAACCGCTGGTCCACCCCGCCGAACCGGTGCCGGGGCCGGCCGCCGCACCGGTGTCGTGGTGCAGCGCCTCGTAGATCTCCTGCCACTCGGTGATCCGCTCGCTCTCCCCGGCCACGGCCCCGGCCGGCACCACGTGCGCCACCAGCCGGCTCTCGCCGCCGGGCGCCTGCTGCACCGACACCACCGCCGCGGCCACCGCGGGGTGCGCGCCGAGCACCGACTCGATCTCGCCCGGCTCGACCCGCAGGCCGCGCACCTTGACCTGGTCGTCGGCCCGGCCCACGAACTCCAGCGCGCCGTCCTCGCGCAGCAGCACCACATCCCCCGTCCGGTACAGCACCCCGCCGCCGCCGGTGAAACGGTCCTCGACGAAGCGGCGGGCACTCAGCCCCGGCCGCTGCAGATAACCCGAGGCCAGCCCGGGCCCGCCCAGCAGGAGTTCCCCCGTCCCGCCCGGGGCGACCAGCAGGCCGTCGCGGCCCACCACCACCGCCACCGTGGCACCCAGCGGCCGGCCGATCGGCACCGTCCGCGCCCCCTCGGCGACCTCGGTGACCTCCTGCCAGGTCGCGAACACCGTCGCCTCGGTCGGCCCGTACACGTGCAGCAGCCTTCGCGGCGCCCCGCCCAGGAGGACCTGGCGCACCCGGCGGGGGTCACAGGCCTCGCCGCCGAACAGCACGGTACGCAGCGCCGCGAACGCCTCCGGCCGCTGCCGCACGATCCGGTTGAAGACCGCGGTGGTCACGAACAGGGTCGTGATGCCGTGCTCGGCGACGGCCCGCTCCAGGCGGCCCGCGTCGGCGACGGTCTCCCGCCCCAGCCCGACCAGACGGGCACCGGCCGCCAGCGTCGACCAGATCTCGAAGGCGACCGCGTCGAAGGCCGGCCCGGCGGCCTGGGCCACCACGTCGTCGGTCCCCAGCCGCAGGTGGTCGGTGCAGCCCACCAGATCGGTGAGCGCACGGTGGGGCACCACGACCCCCTTGGGGGTGCCGGTGGTGCCCGAGGTGTAGCAGACGTACGCCGTCTCCTGCGGCTGAGGCTGCACGGCCGCCAGCACGCCGGAACGGGCGGCGATCTCGCCGGCCTCCGCGTCCACGGCCACGAACACCGCCTCCAGCCCCGCGTAGTCGGCCGCGCCGGCCGCGTCGCCCACCACCGCGCGGGCACCGCTGTCCCGCGCCAGCAGCCGCCGCCGCTCGGCGGGGTGGGCGGGATCCACCGGCACATAGGCGGCGCCGGCCCGCACGATCGCCAGGAACGCGGTCACCAGATCCGCTCCGGCCGGCAGCGAGGTGAGGACCCGGTCGCCGCGGCCCACGCCGCGCGCCGTCAGATGGGAGCTGAGCCGGTTGGCCGCCGCGCTCAGCTCCCGGTAGGTGAGCGGACCGCTCCCGGACTCGGGGTAGCTGACGGCTACGGCGTCGGGCCGGGTACGGACGTGTTCCTCGATGAGGCCGGAGATGGACATCAGGGCGGGCTCCTTTGACAACGGCCTTCCGGGCTTGGCAAAACCTTGCCTTGATGTTGGCAACACAAGCATGGGGCGCCGTCTCGGAACACTGGAGCGCCGATCGAGCCCCAGGTCGAGAAGGAAGGACCGGTTGGCAAGACACCAAAACCCTTGCCAACCAGAAGAGTTCGACCACACCCACCCACTCGCCCCGCCGCCGCACGCAGGAACAGCCGGGCGTACGCGGCCGGGGGCACGGGCGGTCGCACGCGGGCCTGGGCGCACCGCGGGCCTGGGAGCACACGGTTCGGTCGCGCACGGGCCTGGACGCACACGCGGGCCTGGGCGCAGGCGGAACCGGGGCGGGCCGGCGGGTGCGGGGCAACGGCCTGCGGGGGAGTAACAGGCGCAGCGCAGCCCCCCGCCCCTCCCGCCTCACGGCCCCGTGCGTCATACCCGGGGATCCGTCAACACACCCCATTCGCGGCGCGCTTGGCACCCAGTACGGGGGAGGGGGCAGGGCCGCGCGCGACGATCCCCGGTGGCCGGCATGCCGCAGGAGCGGCGGGCACGGGCCGGGGTCGCGGGCGAAGTGGCAGGCGAGCGGATCTGCCCGCCGCGCCCCGCAGGCGCGCCCCACATGCCGCGAGCCGTCAACTCAGCCCAACGGGACGGGACGTGGCGTCCCGCCCGGCGACGGGGACCGCGGCGAGGACGGCGAGGGCAAGGACGAGGCCGGGGAGGGTGCGGGAGCGGGGGCGCGCGCAGCGGCGCTGCCCGGCAATGTCGTACGGCCTGAGCCCGCGGGGGAGCGGTATCCGCCGCGCCGCAAATCTGCCCCGTTCCTACCGCCCCCACGGGTAGGACGTCATGCCGCAGGCAATCAACTCAGCCCGACCGTAGGGGACTTGAACGTCCCGTCCGAGGGCGGGGGCGAGAGCGGCAACCCCCACCCCACCAGAACGTGCGCCCGCACCCCGGCACCGTCCGCCCCGGCGCCGTTCGCCCCTTCAGCCCGCGGTGGGTGTGCCGGCGGTCAGGCGGGCGGGGAGTTCCTCGCGGCCCCGCACCCGCAGCTTGCGGTAGACGCGGGTCAGGTGCTGCTCGACCGTACTGACCGTCAGGAACAACCGGGCCGCGATCTGCCGGTTGCTCAGCCCCTGCACCGCCAGCGCCGCCACCCGCTGCTCGGAACCGCTCAGCGGCTGCGCGTCCGGGTCCCCCGGATCTCCCGGCACCGGCAGGGGCGAGAGGGAATCGGGCAGCAACTCCTCACACAGCGCCGCCGCCTCCAGCCGGCGCGCCATGTTCCACGCCGCCCGCACCGTGGCACCTCCCTGCGCGGCACTGCCCTCCTCATACAGAGCACGCCCCAGATCCGCCAGCGCCCGCGCCGTCTCCAGCCGGGCACCGGCCCGCCGCAGTTCCTCCACCGCCTGGCGCAGCAGCCCCGTACGGCGCGAACGCGCCCCCGACTCCGCCAGCAGCCGCAGGGACACCCCCCGCACCAGCGGCCGGCGCGCGTCGGGCAGCGCCAGCTGCTCCTCCACCAGCCGCCGCGCCTGCTCCGCCCGGCCCAGCCCCAGCAACGCCTGCGCGGCGTCCGTACGCCAGGGCAGGCAGGCGGGCCGGTCGGCCTCCCACGAACGCAGGGTGCGCCCGATCCGGCGGAAGTCGGCCAGCGCGGTGTGCGGCTGGCCCGCCGCCAGCTGGTGCAGACCCCGCGCCCGCAGGTACTGCACCCCGTGGAGACTGCTCAACAGCCGCCGCGTGACCGGATACTGGGTGTGCCCGGCGGCCTCGGTGTAACGGCCCAGCGCGCCGCACGCCTGGATGAGGACGGCGGTGGGGGCGTAGCGGAACGTACCGCCGCCGCCCGGCGGCAGCGCCTCCAGGACGGCCGCCGCCTGGGCGTGCGCACCGCGGACATCGCCCAGCCGCAGCAGCGTCTCGGCGTGCAGGGTCGCGAACACCGCCCGCCAGCCCGGCGCCCGGCAGCGGTCGGCCTCCTCCAGCAGCCCCCCGGTGAACGCCAGCGCCCGCCCGGGACGGCCCGAATACACCAGCGTCCGCACGGCCTGCACCAGCGCTCCCAGACTCGCGTCCGTCAGCGGCGTCGACCGCAGCACCGCCTCGCACGCCGCGGGAGGGGTGTCCAGCAGCTCGTCGAAGAGGTTCACCCCGCCCCCCGCCCCGCCGCCACCGGACCCACCCGCCACCGCCGCCGTCGCGGCGGTGAACTCCTCGAACGTGTCCGCGGCCCCCGGCCCGCGCACCGCACGCAGCAGCTGGGCCGCCTCCGCCACCCGGCCGTGGGCCAGCAGCAGGGAAGCCAGCCGCCGGCCGTGCCGCTCACCGGCGCCGCCCGGGCGCACGCCGGCCGCCAGGGCACTCAGCCGCACTTCGGCAGCACCGGGGTCACGGCGCGCGGCGAGCTGCGCGAGCCGCAGCGCCAGCGCGTCACGGCCCAAGCCCTCGGGGCAGACACCGTAGGCGAGTTCGAGCAGCCGCTCGGCCTGCTCCGCCCGGTGCCCGGCCAGCAGCTCCTCGGCGACCTCTCCCACCAGCGCCAGGTCCTCGCCCCGCACCGGCCGCCGTACCCCCTCCGCCGCCGGCGCGAGCAGATGACCCGCCACCACCTCCGCCGGCGCCCCGGCCGCCCGCAGCACCAGCGCCGCCCGCCGGTGCAGATCCGCCCGCAGCCGGGGAGAGGCGTCCGCCAGCACGGCATCACGCACCGAGGGATGACGAAAACGCAGCCCCTCCAGCAGACCGCAGGCCCGCAGCGCGCCGAGCGCCGCCGCCACCGACCCCCCGCCCCCGCCCCCGCTGCCCAGTACGGCGGCGACCAGGGACTGCGTCGCGCGCGGAGCCAGGACCGCCACCGCACGCGCCGCCGCCAGCACCTCGGGACCGCTGCGGCGCACACACGTCAGCACGGCCCCGGCGAACGGCCCGTCGGACGCCGGCACCGGGGAGAGCAACGCCCTCGCACCGCGCTCGTCCTCCTCCAGCAGCGCCCGCAGCAGGAAGGGGTTGCCGCCGCTGACCCGGTGCAGCTCCGCGGCCGTACGGCCCGGACGCGAACCCAGCGCCCGCGCGGTCTCCTGGACACTCAGCAGACCCAGCCGGATCAGCCGGGCGTGCGGCTGGCCGGTCAGCTCCGTGACGAACGGCCCCGCGCCGGCCGGCGGATGCGAGGAGACCGTGGCGACCACCAGGACCGGGGCCGGGCGGGCATGGCGCACCAGATACCGCAGATGCTCCAGACTCTGCGCGTCGGCGTGCTGCACATCGTCCAGGCACAGCACCACCGGCCCGTCCAGGGCCAGATCACACAGCTCCGCACAGAACGTCCGCACCGCCGCCGCACCCGCCGCCTCCTCACCGGCACCCGACCGCGGCAGCGCGAACACCGGTGCGCTGCTGACCAGTTGGCGCAGCACACCCAGCGGCACCCGCCGCTCCTCCTCGGTGGCCACCGCACTCAGCACCAACGCCCCCGCGGCGGCGGCCCGTTCGGCCACGACGTCCAGCAGATGACTCTTGCCGCAGCCGGCCGCGCCCTCGATCAGCACCGCCCGCGAACGCCCCACGGCACACGTGGCGAGGACCGTCTCCAGCACCCCGGCCACCGACGCTCTGCCCGCCTCCGTCATAGCCCGCCCTTTCGCCCCAAGCCGAAGGTCAGCTGGTCCGCGCCAAGGATGAGAGGCCCGCCTCTAACAGAGGTGGAGCGGGGACGGAGATGCCACGACAGCCGAAACCCCCGCTGCGGCACGGTGGCCGGCGGGGGCTTCTCGGAGGCGTTCGGGCCGGGGCGCGGTGCGCCGGGGCCGGGGGAGGGGCGGATCAGACGGCGGCGACGGTGGGCCAGCCGATGCCGTCCGTGCTGTTGAGGGACGCCTGGACGGCGGTCGGCCAGCCGATGCCGTCCGTGCCGGTGGTGGAGGCCTGGACCGCGGTGGGCCAGCCGATGCCGTCCGTGCTGTTGAGGGACGCCTGGACGGCGGTCGGCCAGCCGATGCCGTCCGTGCCGGTGGTGGAGACGGTGACGGCCTTGGGCCACCCGATGTCGTCCGTGCCGGTAGCGGACGCCTGGATGGCGGTCGGCCAGCCGATGTCGTCCGTGCCGGTGGTGGAGGCCTGCACCGCGGTCGGCCAGCCGATGTCGTCCGTGCTTGCGGTGGCGGTGGTCGCGGAGGCGGTCGTGGTGGGCCAGCCGATGGCGTCGGTGGCCGCGTTGCCGACGCCGGCGGTGGTGAGGGCGGCGGTGGCGACTGCGGCGGTGATGACGGCGATGCGGGCGATGCGGTTCATGGCGGGCTCCTCGGTGTCAACTTCTTGTTCGCTGCTTGGCAACCTCTTGCCAGAAGCTTGGCAACACAGCCTCGGAAACCGATCGGAAATTGCTCGACATCCACTCGAAGAAGACGCCAGAAACGCTTCAACCGCCCACCGTGGAACCGCATTTGACAAGGTGAAAGGGGTGCTGACCTGCGAGGGCCAGAGCTCGGGGTTCCACTCGGCCCGCTCTGGCAACACTTGCCAAATCCTCGGGAAACGAGCCGGACGGAACAGAGGCCCGGCCCAGGCCCTCCCACGCGACCTGCGGAAACACCCGGACCGGTCCGTCCCGCTGGAGTACCGCCGGAGCGCACATTGCCAACACCGCCTACTAGTTGGCAATCTATTGCCAAGCAAGTCGGCAATATTTGGCATAGTGCGGGGAGGCCCCGAAGTGAACGCGCCGACGTCCCACAGCGAACGCAGGGTCCATCTGAATACGGCGGGCGAGGGCCGCATGTCCGACGCGGTGCGCGCGGTCTGGGCCGAGTGCGCCGACCGGGAGGACCGCTACGGCCCCCACGAGCTGGAGGAGGACCTCGAAGACGTCCTGCACAGCGAGATCCACCAGCGGCTCGGCGCCCTGCTGGGCGTGCCGGCCGCCGACACCGTCCTGTTCACCGGCGCCGGCGACGCCTTCGCCTTCCTCCTCGCGCACGTCCCCCTCGGCCCCGGCGACCGCGTCTGGACCACGCCCTACGAGAGCGCGGCCAACCTGACGGCACTCTTCGCGTTGCGCGAGCGCACCCGCTGCGCCCTGGACGTCGTACCGCTGCGCCCGGACGGCGACCTGGACCTGGAGTGGATGGCCGGGCACATCGGCGACGCGGTGGCCCTGGTCTCGGTGGCGCACGTCCCGGCCGCCGGCTGCGGCATCCTCAGCCCGGTCCAGGAGGTGGGCCGCATCCTCGCCCCCCACCGCTGCCTGTACGCCGTCGACGCCTCGCACACGGTCGGCCAGCTCCCGCTGGACGCGGCCGGGATCGGCTGCCAGCTGCTGACGGGGGACGGGTGGAGGTTCCTGGGCGGCCCGCGTGAGGTGGGATTCGCCTATGTCGCCCCGCGGCTGAGGCGGCTGGTGGAGCCGGCCGGCCCCGAGCCGCTGCACCCGCCCGCGACGGCCGCCGTCGCCGCGCTCAACACCGCCCTGGCCCGGCACGCCGACGCCGCCGCCGGACGGCAGGAGGATCTGCTGCCCGCGCTGCGGGCCGCGGTCGAGGCGGTGCCCGGCACGGAAGTGATCGCGCCGGGCCGTGTCCAGCACGGCATCCTCGCCTTCGCCCACCCCGCTCTCGCGGCCGGGCTGATCCGGCGCGGCCTGGCCGAACACGGGGTGACGGTGGGCAAGACGGTCGGCCAGCAGCTGCCGCTGTTCCTGCCCGGACGCGGGGTCACCACGGCGGTACGGGCCTCGGTCCACCTGGACAACACACCCGGCGACATCGACCGGTTCGGCCGGGCGCTGCGCGAGGTGCTGGAGCAGGTACGCCCCCGCCCGCTGCCCGTGCCCCGCCTGCGCCCGCTCCCCTCCCCGCGCCCGCTCCTGGTCCACTCACCGGCAGGAGCAGGAGCAGGAGCAGGAGCAGGAGCAGGAGCAGGAGCAGGAGCAGGAGCAGGGGTTGGGGTTGGGGTGCGGGGGGCGCGGCAGCGGGCGGGCCGGCATCTGACGCTGGTCTGCGGCTCCGGCGGCTCCGCACGGCCCGCGTGGAGCGGCGGTGGTCTGCCGGTCGAACCGGAGTGAGGTAGGGGTTTTACGGCATTCGGGCCGGGGTCGGGCAGTCCTTGCTTAGGGGGCGGGTGGCATTATGCTCCACAAAATCCGCCCACATACTGGCTCGTGTGGCGAATCCAACCGTGCTCACGACGCAATTACCCCCCACCACGGCAGAATCCAGAAGTGATTTCTCCCGGCTGGCGCGCAGAATTGCCGACGCGGGACTGCTGGAGCGGCGTCCGCTCTACTACGGCCTGCGGCTGGCAGCGGTGGCCCTCGCACTGGCCGCGGGCTGCGCGGCGTTCACCGTCCTGGGCGACAGCTGGTGGCAGCTGGCCGTCGCGGCCGGCCTGGCGGTGGTCTTCGGCCAACTCGGCCTGGCCGCCCACGACCTGGCCCACCGGCAGGTCTTCAGCGGCCGCCGGGCCGCCGCCGTCGGCGGCCTGATCACGGCCAACGCCCTGCTGGGCATGAGTTACGGCTGGTGGATGACGAAGCACACCCGTCATCACGCCAACCCCAACCACGAGGACAAGGACCCCGACGTCTCCCCGGCCCTGCTGGTGTGGTCCCACCGCCAGGCGCGCCGGGCGCGCGGGCTGCCGGCGTTCATCGGCCGTTATCAGGCCGCTCTGTTCTTCCCGCTGCTCACCCTTGAGGGATTCAATCTCAGCGTCAACAGTTTCCTCGCCCTGCGCAGTCCCGCGATGAAACGCCCCCTCCTCGAAGGAAGCCTGCTGGCAGCTCATTTCACCGTCTATTTCGGCGCGGTGTTCACGCTGCTGCCGCCCGGGAAAGCGGTCGCTTTCATCGCCGTGCACCAGGGCCTGTTCGGCGTGTATCTCGGCTCGGTGTTCGCCCCCAACCACAAGGGCATGCTGATGATCACCGAGGAGGAGCGGCTGGACTTCCTGCGCCGCCAGGTCCTCACCTCCCGCAACGTGCGCGGCGGCCCGGCGGTCGACCTCCTCATGGGCGGCCTCAACTACCAGATCGAACACCACCTCTTCCCCAGCATGCCCACCCCCGCGCTGCGCCGCGCCCAGCGCATCACCGAGCAGTACTGCGCCGAACTGGGCATCCCCTACCACCAGACCGGCCTCATCGCCTCCTACCGCGAGGCCCTGCGCCACCTGCGCAGCGCGGGACAGCCCCTGCGCGCCGCCCGCTGAACAGCCCCGAGCGGGGCCGGACATGACAGACCCAGGCCGCCTCCCGGGACGGAGGCGGCCTGGGTCGTCGGCCCTCGCGCGGCCCTTCTCAGCGCAGGTGGGCGGCGAGGGCCTGGATCACCTGCGGGGCCTGGGAGTTGAGGTAGAAATGGCCGCCGGGGAAGACCCGCACCTCGAAGGCGCCCGAGGTGTGCTCGCCCCAGGCGTCCGCCTCGGCGAGGGTGACCTGGGGATCGTCGTCGCCGGTGAGGGCGAACAGCGGGCACGACAGCGGCGGCCCGGGCGTGTAGCGGTAGGTCTCCGCCGCCCGGTAGTCGGCACGGATCGAAGGCAGGATCATCCGCAGGATCTCCGGGTCGCCCAGCACCTGGGTGTCGGTGCCGCTGAGCCGGGAGATGTCCTCGATCAGCGCGTCGTCGTCCAGCAGGTGCACCCGCTCGTCACGCACCGTCGACGGCGCGCGCCGGCCCGAGGCGAACAGCCCGTGCAGCACCGTCCCCCGCGCCTGAAGACGGCGCGCCACCTCGAAGGCGAGGGAGGCGCCCATGCTGTGCCCGAAAAACGTCACCGGCCGGTCGAGCCAGCCCTCCAGCTCCGTCACGACCGCGTCGGCCAGCGCGCCGATGCTGTCCAGGCACGGCTCGTGCCGGCGGTCCTGCCGGCCGGGATACTGCACCGCCAGCACATCCGCCCCCGGCGACAGCGCCCGCGCGACGGGAAAGTAGAACGACGCCGAACCGCCCGCGTGCGGGAAGCACACCAGCCGGTGCGCCGCCTGCGGGGCGGGATGGAAACGCCGTATCCACGCCCCGGTCTGCGTCGTGGTGTGCGTGCTCACGTCAGGCTCCTCTTCACGGTACGACGGTCACGGTCCCTCGGGGATGCCGGCACCGGCCGCCTGCCTCCCGGCCCGCTCCCCGCATCCAGGGCCTGCTCGTCGTAGGAGCGGCGGATGTGGAAGAGGTCGGCCAGCAGTTCGGCGGAGCCGATGCGTTTGCGCGGCCCCGGCTCGGCGACCCCGCGCAGCGGCAGCCGGCCGAGGTCGGCCCAGTGCAGCCGGCCGTCGGGGCCGATGTAACTGCGGGCCCGGCCCGCGTTGTCGGGGTGCACGCAGTACGGCACGTCCAGCCAGCCGCGCCGGAACGCCGCCAGCAGCGCCCGCCCGATGTCGTCGTCCAGCCCCAGCACCGCGTCCACCAGCGCCCGCGCCTCCGCATACGTCGGCGAGTCCGCCTCCCCGCCCGCCCCCGCCGACGGCGGCCGGGTGGCGCGGGCGACGGCGTCGGCGTACTCCAGCGCCAGCACGTTCTCGGCGATGGTGGGGATACGCCGCGACTCCGCGACCGTCTTCACGATCAGCCGGTGCGCGCCGGTGGAGACGGCCAGCTCGGCCGCCCGCCCCAGCAACTGGTGCGCCCCCCGGTAGGTCTCGGGATAGACACCCATGTACGCGTAGATGACGACGTGCCAGTTGTCGGTGGGCAGCAGCTCCGCGCAGAGCCGGCGCAGCGCACCGACCGCCTCCCGGTCCTGGCCCATGTCGGTCTGCTGGGCATAGCTCAGCGACAGCGAGGTGATGCCGTGCTGGGCGAAGAACATCGCCTCCAGGAAACTGATCGCCACCAGCTGGCTCGGCGGGCACAGCTGCCCCATCATGCAGCCGCCGAACGTCTCCAGATGCGGCTCGATACCCACGTCCCGAAGGCGCGTGTACAGCTCGCAGCAGGCCTCCCAGTTCTTGATGCCGTCCGCCAGCGGGGTACGCCCGTAGGGCAGGCAGTAGGAGACCGGGCCGCCCTCGGTGGCGTTCAGGTTCAGCCGCAGCAGCGCCCAGAAGATGTCGATGGGGGTCGCCGACCCGTGGCGCACCTGCACGGGGAAGGCCGCGTCGCGGACCCCGGCCAGCACCCCCTCGGTGGTCGCGGGGGGATGGTTGACGACCGGGTAGCCGTTGAGGCTGATCCCCTGGCGCAGCGCCTCCTCGACCGCGTCGAGCTCCCCGACCCGGGTGTAGCTGTCCAGCGTCAGGGTGCCCACCGTGACGGCGTCGGCGCCCTTCGCGGCGATCAGCCCCTCCCGCATCAGCGCCGGGTCGCCGAAACCCATCCGGGGCTGGACGACCAGCCGGCCCCCCTCGCCCGCGGCACGCACGAACGCCCCGAAGTCCACCGGCTGCTGACGGGCCGCCCTGGCGGCCCTGCCCCGCAGCGGCAGCCCGCTCACCGCGCCACCTGGCCGGCCTCGTCGAGCCGGCGGCCCGCGGCGGGCAGCGCGGCCAGGAAACCGCGGAAGGCACCCACCGGATCCTGCCCGTCCTCGAAGACGGCGTCGAAACCGGCCGCGGTCAGCTCCGCCGCCCGCACCGCGCCCTCGGCGTTGTCGGTGCCCAGCTTGCCGCCGATCACCACCGGGGTGGCGGCCGAGGGACCGGACGCCCGCAGCCGCCCGATCACCCGCAGCCCGTCCTGGTAGCCGTGCCCGTTGACACTGCTGATGACCACCATGTCCGGCTCCAGCGCCTGGCACTCGGCCACCAGCACGTCATCGGGCACACACGGGCCGAGGTTGACGACCGTGTACCCGCACTCCTCGATCAGCAGCTGCAGGAAGACCAGGTTCCAGGTGTGGGAGTCGGAGGCCAGCGAGGTCACGATCACCGTGCCCCGCGAGGACCGCGCCGCCACCGCGCCGCCCGGCCCCCGCCGGGGCAGAGTGTCCCCGCTCATCGGCGCTCACCCGCGGTGGGAGTGCGCACATGCTCGATCCGGGTGACCGAGACGACCTCGGCGCCGTCGACGGCGACCTCCACCGGCGCCGGCCGGCCCAGGAACATCAGCAGGCTCGAAGTCGGCCCGTAGGCACCGGTGTTGGGCACCGACAGCAGATCACCCGGCTGGAGCCCGGCCGGCAGCTCGATCTGCCGGCCCAGCACGTCGCCCGGTGTGCACAGCGGCCCCACCAGACTCGCCTTCTCCGTGCCGGCGTCCGCCTCGACATGCACACTCACCGGCAGCAGCCGCCCCAGCCCCGACATCCCGCCGAAGGTGTTGATGCCCGCGTCGGCGATCACGAACTTCTTGCCCCGGCTGACCTTCACATTGGCCACCCGGGTCACCAGCGTGCCGCTGTCACCGGCCAGATACCGCCCCGACTCCACCGCCAGCCGCGGACTGCCCGCACGCCAGCCGGGGAAGTGCACGTCCAGGGACGCCTCCAGCTCCCCGCGCAGCTTGGGATAGGCGGCCCGCCCGCCCTGCTGCGCGTAGGGCACCGAGAACCCGCCGCCGATGTCCACCACCTTCAGCGCGATCCCCAGATCGTCCTGGATCGCCGCGGCCACCGAGATCGTGTGCGTCAGCTCCTCGATCAGCGCCGCCTCGTCACGGGCGTTGGACTGCGAGAACAGATGCAGCCCCACCACCCGCGTGCCCGGCACCGACGTCAGCTCCTGCGCGCAGCCGGCGACCGTCTCACTGTCGATACCGAACTGGGTGGGCGCCCCCGTCATCCGGATACTCGTCGTCGCACTGGCGGTGGCACTGTTGATCCGCAACAGGCAGTCCACCACCGTACGGTAGGCGAGCGCCGCCTCACCGATGTGCCGCAGATCGCTCAGCGACTCCGCGGAGAACGTACGCACCCCCCGCCCCACCGCCTCCACCAGCTCCTCCGGCGTCTTGCCCGGACCGGTGTACAGGATGTCGGAGCCGGGATACCCCGCCTCCAGCGCCGCCGCCAGCTCCCCCGTGGAGCTGATCTCCGCCTTGCAGGCCGGGCCCTGCCCCGAACGCAGCGCCCGCACCAGATCGACATGCGGGTTGGCCTTGAAGGCGTAGAACACCTCAAAACCCTCCGGCAGCCACCGGAACAGATCGTCCCGGGCCGCACGCACCCGCTCCAGGTCGTACACGTACAACGGGGTACCGAACCGGCGTGCCAGCTCGGTGGGGTCGGTCGACCGATCACTCATCATGCGCTCCCGTCGAGCATCAGGGCGAGCTCCCGGCGCGCGTTCTTGCCGTGCTGGGTGAGCGGGAAATCGCTCAGGACCCGGCAGATCGCCGGCACCTTGGCGGGCTCCAGCCGCCGGGTGAGCTCCTTGAGGACGGTGCGCGGCGAAAGATCGCTCTCCACGAACAGCGCCAGGTCATGACGCTCACTCGGAGGCAGCGCGGCCGCCGCCCGCACGCCCGGGATGTCCATGGCGGCGCCCTCGATCTCCAGGGTGCTCATCCGGAAGCCCTTACGTTTGAACATGTCATCGCGGCGCCCCTCGAAATACAGGTAGCCCTCCGCGTCCACACTGCCGTAGTCACCGGTGTGCAGCCGCGGACGCCCGCTCACCGGATCGGGCCTGAACGCCTTCGCCGTCAGCTCCGGACTGCGCCAGTAACCGGGCATCACATGCGGGCCCTCGGCGACGATCTCACCGACCTCACCCACCGGCACCTCACGGCCCTCACCGTCCAGGATCAGCACCCGGGTCCCCGGCAGCGGCAGCCCCACCGCACCGGGCCGCTCACCGTCCTCCAGCGGCGGCATCACCGTGATCCGCTTCGCCTCCGTCTGCCCGTACTGGCGCACCACCCGCACCCCGGGAAAATGCTCCCGCAGCGCGTCGATCGTCGCCTGCGGCAGCGCCGCCCCGGTATTGGTGAACAACCGCACCGGCGCCTGCGCCACCCCCTCCCGGGCCGCCAACGTCACGATCATCGACGCCAGCGACGGCACCAACGGCACCACCGTCGCCCCCGTCTCCCGCATCCGCTTCAACAGCAGCAGATCCGAGTCACGGTCGGCCAGCACGATCTCGCACCGCGCGACACACGTCATCAACACCTTGTACAGGCCGTAGTCCCACGACATCGGGAAGCGGCAGAACACCACATCCTCCGCGCGGTAACCCAGCACCCGCGTCAGCGCCCGCGAGGCGAACACCACCTGCGCGTGCGGGCAGATGACCGCCTTCGGCGCGGCCGTGGAACCGGAGGTGTAGATCAAGGTGGCCACATCGCACGGCTCCACCCCCGCATCCTCCGCCACCGCGCCACGCGCCCGCAGCTCCTCCACCTCCGGCCACAGCTCGGCCAGCAGCCGCACCGGACCCGCGATCTCGGCCAGCTGCGGACCGCTCGCCGCGTCGCCCACGACCAGCGCCGGAGTGGCGTTGTCGAAGACCTGACGCAGATGGAACGACTTCATCGCCGGGTTGAGCGGCACGAACACCGCCCCGCACCGCGACGCCCCGTAGAACATCGCGGCCAGCTCCCGGCCGGTGGGCAGCTGCAACAGCACCCGGTCCCCGCGCCGCACCCCCCGCTCCCGCAGCCAGACCGCGAACGCGGCCCCGTACTCGGCCAGTTCACGGTAGCTCCAGCGGCCGGCCGCATCGCGGACCGCCGGAGCGTCGGGGGTCTTCGCGACGGCGTCGTCGAGAAGCGCGTGCACGAGTTCACCGCGACCGCCGAACGTGCCGGCGGCCTCCGGCGTGGAATCCGCTTCGGATTCTTCCAGTTCTTCCAGTGACGAATACGAGTGGCTGACCAACGTCGCACCCCGCTTTGAGTTGTGGCTTGGGTTCGCCGAAATGCGCTGAGGGAGAACCTCGTTGGCCACGGTATGGGCGGTGATGCGCCGGTCAAACCCCTAACTCCCCCTATCCGCAAGGGGTTTCGAAGACCCGCACTACAGGCCCGGAACCGGCCTCGCACCCTTCTGGAGCCCGGCTGGAACCGGACTGGTGGCCGCCGCCACCGCCCGCAGTGCCAGCGACAGCTCCGCACCCCCCGGCGCGTTCTCCGGATCAATCAGCCATTGCGCCATCAACCCCGTGAGCAGGGCATGCGAGAGAGAACCCACCGCCCGCACCGTATAGGCGTCCTTTTCCTGCCCCGAATCCTCACCCAGATGCGCCAGCAGGGTTTCCCCCAAGCCCATCCACGCCTCCTCCAGGGCTTTCGCGAACGCGATCCGCACCTCCGGCGTGTGCTCCATCCGCGTCACCGCCTCGAAGTTCACCGCCCACAGCCGGCGGTGCTCCGCGAACAGGTCGATCACCTTCGTCCAGAACGCCTCCAGCCGCTCGTGCGGCGCCGCATCCCGGTCCGGACCCGCCGCCAGCGCCTTCTCCAACGCCTCCCCCCACTCGGCGTTGGCCTGCAGCAGCGCCTCGTTCAGCAACGCCTCCTTCGAACCGTAGTGATAGCCGATCGAGGCCAGGTTCGTACCGGAGGCGGCGACGATGTCACGAGCCGTGGTGCGCGCGTAACCCTTGTCGATCAGGCACTGCTTGGCGCCTTCGAGCAGAGCTTCGCGATGTCCCATATCCCCTATTCAAGCGACGCACTCCCGCAGTTCTCCACCACACGGACCCCCTAACGCCCAGTTAGGGGTTATTGGCCCGGCACACCACCCACCAGAATTGACCCCATGGAGACTGAGCACCGGACGAAAAGCGCCCTGGTATTCCCAGGAATGGGCCCCGCCCCGTTCGCCGAGGTCGGCAAGTTCATGCTTGTCAACCCCTTCGCCCGGCAGCTCCTCGCGGAAGCCGACGACACCCTCGGCTATTCCCTCTTCGACCGCTTCCGGGAAGCCGAGGGCGACTACTCCGCCCCCGCCCAGGTCGCCTTCTTCGTCAACTGCCTCGCCCTCGCCCGCTGGGCCGAGACCGAATTCGGCCTCCACCCCGGCTATGTCACCGGCCCCAGTTTCGGCGGCAAGGCCACCGCCGTGCACAGCGGCGCCCTCTCCTTCGCCGACGGCGTCCGCCTCACCGAACGCTTCGCCCACTGCCTGGACGCCTTCTTCGCCGACGACTACCCCCACCAGGTCGCCACCCAGTCCTTCGCCCGCACCCCGCCCGCCCGGCTCCAGGAGATCCTCGCCGAACTCACCGCCCAGGACGCCTGGTACGACATCACCTGCGTCGTCGACGACGACTTCCGCATGCTGACCCTGCACGCCGACCGCCTCGACTGGCTCCAGGACCGCCTGCGCGCCGCCGGCGGCATGCCCCTCTACGTCATGAAACCCCCCATGCACTCCGCCGCCTTCGCCGCCCTGCGCGCGCGGGCCGCCACCGAGGTCATGGCCGGCCTCACCTTCCACGACCCCGCCCTGGCCGTCGTCTCCGACCAGGACGGCACCCTGCTCACCACCGGCGAGGAGATCGAGAACCTCCTCCTGGACTGCTGCGTCCGCGCCGTCCAGTGGCCCACCGCCCTGGACTCCCTGCGCACCCGCGGCGTGGGCACCCTCCTCGTCGCCGGCCAGGACGCCCTCTTCGGCCGCGTCTCCGCCGCCACCAGGAACTTCAAGGTCGTCCCCGCCAACCCCCGCCTCGCGCTGCGGCCCCGCCGCCGCACGGCCGCCTGACCACACCGCCGCCCGGGCCCCACGGCCCCGGCGGCGCGCCCCTTTTCGGAGGAAGAATGTCCCAGCACGAATCCCGCGCCCTGCACGAGCGCTTCCTGCGGGGACTGGCCCTCTCCGCCGGCCGCCCGGCCCTGCGCATCGGCGACACCACCCTCACCTACCAGGAACTGCACACCCAGGCCCTGGCCTGGGCCGGCGCCGCAGCCGGCGCCACCACCGTCGCCGTCCTGGCCGGCAAGACCCCCACCGCCTACGCCGGCATCCTCGGCGCCCTCTACGCCGGCGCCACCGTCGTCCCCCTGCACCCCGACTTCCCGCCCCCGCGCACCCGGCACATGCTCCAGCTCTCCGGCGCCACCGCCGTGATCGCCGACGAACGCGGCCGCGCCGTACTGGCCGCCCTCGGCGAGGACACCCCCGCCCTCGACCTCCTCACCCCCGACCCCGCCCACGCCCCCGCCACGCCGCCCGCCACCGGCCGCACCGCCCCCACCGACACCGCCTACATGCTGTTCACCTCCGGCTCCACCGGCCGCCCCAAAGGCGTGCCCATCAGCCACGGCAGCACCCACCACTACTTCCAACTCCTCGACACCCGCTACGACTTCACCCCCGACGACGTCTTCTCCCAGACCTTCGACCTCAACTTCGACTGCGCCCTGTTCGACCTGTTCTGCGCCTGGGGCGCCGGCGCCACCGTCGACGTCACCCCCCAGACCGCCTACCTCGACCTGCCCGCCCACCTCACCGCCCACGGCGTCACCGTCTGGTTCGCCACCCCCAGCGCCATCTCCCTGGTCCGCCGCATGGGCGGCCTGGCCCCCGGCGCCCTGCCCGGCCTGCGCTGGAGCTTCTTCGCCGGCGAGGCCCTGCACGCCCACGACGCCGCCGACTGGCAGCGCGCCGCACCCGCCGCCACGCTGGAGAACATCTACGGCCCGACCGAACTGACGGTCACCATCACCGGCCACCGCTGGCACCCCGCCACCTCACCGGCCCGCTGCGTCAACGGCCTGGTCCCCATCGGCCACGTCCACGACGGCCACGACCACGTCCTCCTCGACACCGAGGACCGCCCCGTCCCCACCGAAGGCGAACTCCTCATCACCGGACCGCAGATGTCGGCCGGCTACCTCGACCCCGCCGACGACGCCGGCCGCTTCGTCACCCGCGAGGGACGCCGCTGGTACCGCACCGGCGACCGCGTCCGCCGCCTGCCCGACGGCGAACTCGTCTACCTCGGCCGCCTCGACTCCCAGGTCCAGGTCCAGGGCTGGCGCGTCGAACTCGCCGAGGTCGAACACGTCCTGCGCTCCGTCGACGGCGTCCAGGACGCCGTCACCGTCGGCGCCGCCACCCCCTCCGGCACCGAACTCATCGTCTACTACACCGGCGAACGCCGCCCCGCCGCCGCCCTCGCCCGCGCCCTGCGCGAACTCCTGCCCAAAGGCATGCTGCCCCGCCACTACGAACACCTCGCCGACTTCCCCCTCAACTCCAACCGCAAGGTCGACCGCAAGACCCTCACCACCCGCGCCGAGGAACTCCTCGCCCGCACCACCGCACGCCGCGGACAGGGCACAGCGGCCTGAACAACCCCGCACGGCGGTCATGGCACCGGACCCGCACCCGGTGCCATGACCGCCATCCGCGTTTCCCGCCCCCGCTGCCCGCCACCCCACATCACGCCACGGCCAGGCACCCCCACCCACGACAACGCCCCCCGCGCCGACCCGGACCGTGAACCCCGGCCCGGCGCACGGAGGGCGCCGCCCCAACCGCCTCTCACCTCAGCTGAACAGACCCTCCCCGTCGAGGATGTCGAACAGCTCCTCCGCGCTCGCCGCACTCAGATCGTCCTCGCCCGCCTCCGCACCGAACAGCAACTCCCGCAGATGCGCGGCGAGTTTGTCGGGCGAGGGATAGTCGAAGATCAGCGTCGGCGTCAGCCGGCACCCGGTCAGCGCCCCGAGCCGGTTGCGCAGCTCCAGCGCGGTGAGCGAGTCGAAGCCCAGATCCAGGAAACCCCGGTCGGGCCGGACCGCGTCCGTGCCGCCGTGCCCCAGCACCGCCGCCGCGTGCGTACGCACCAGCTCCAGCAGCTCCTGCGCCCGCTCCTTGGCGTCCAGCGCCGCCAGCCGCGCCACCAGCGCCGCCGGATCCAAACCCCGCCCGGCCCGCTCCGGCGCCCGCGACACCTGCGGCACCAGCCCCTTCAGCAGCGCCGGCAGCCCCTCCGCCCGCGCCCGCAGCGTCCCCAGATCCACCCGCAACGGCACCGTCGCCGCCCGCCCGGACTCCCGCGCCGCATCGAACAGCGCCAGCGCCTCGGACACCTCCAGCGCCGGCAGCCCCCGCGCCGCCATCAGCCGCATGTCCTCCTCCACCTCCTGCGTCAGCCCCGTCCGCACACCCCACAGCCCGTAGGCGAGTGAAGTGGCGGGCAGGCCTTGGTTGTTGCGGTGGGTGGCGAGGGCGTCGAGGAAGGTGTTGGCGGCGGCGTAGTTGGCCTGTCCGGCGGCGAGGGTGAGGCCGCCGGCGGAGGAGATGAGGGTGAAGAAGGCCAGATTGTCGGTGAGTTGGTGCAGGTGCCAGGCGGCGTCCGCCTTCGGTGCGAGGACGGCGTCGATGCGTTCGGGTGTCATGGTGGCGATGAGGCCGTTGTCTCCGGTGCCCGCCGCGTGGACGATCCCGGTGAGGGGGTGTGCGGCGGGGACGGCGGCCAGGAGGTTCTCAAGGGCCCGGCGGTCGGCCACATCGCAGGCGGCGATGGTGACCTCGGCGCCCAACTCGGTGAGTTCTGCGTCGAGTTCGGTGGCGCCGGGCGCGTCAGGGCCGCGCCGGCTGGTGAGCAGCAGGTGGCGTACGCCGTGTGCGGTGATGAGGTGGCGGGCGAGGTGGGCGCCGATACCGCCCGTACCACCGGTGATCAACACCGTGCCCTCCGGGTCGACCGCGGGCACCTCGGCGGACCGGGCGGTGACCTGGGCCAGGCGCGGGATACGGACACCGCCCGCGCGGACCGCGCTCTCCGGCTCACCCGAGGCGACAACGGCCGCGAAGTCGCCTTCGCCGTCGGTGAGTTGGATACGGCCGGGACTCTCCGCCTGCGCCGCCCGCACCAGCCCCCACACCGGAGCCTGCGCCAAGTCGACGTCCTCGCCCGGCTCCACGGCCACCGCACCCCGGGTCGCCACCAGCAGGGTGGAGTCGGCGAAGCGTTCACCGGCCAGCCACTCCTGCACCACCCCCAACACCTGGTGCGCGGCAGACCGTACGGCCTCCGGGACCGGACCTTGGGCGGCCGGGACACGGTAGAGGACCGCACCCGACACCGCCTCCGTACCCACCCGCACCTCCTCCCACAGGCGGGGGGTGTTCGCAGGTGAGGTGACGGCGCCCGGTGCCGGCTGCCAGCCGATCTCGAAGAGCGACTCCCGTCGTCCGCCCGCCAGTTGCTCGGGGGAGACCGGCCGGAAGGCGAGCGAGCCGACCGTGGCGACCGGGGCGCCGGTGGTGTCGGCGAGGGTGAGGGAGAGGTTGCCGACCTCGTCCTTGACGATGCGCACCCGCAGGGCGGTCGCGCCGACGGCGTGCAGGGTGATGTCGGACCAGGAGAAGGGCAGTTCGGTCTGCTCCTCGCCGGTGACGTGGTCGCCGACGCCGAGCGCGTGCATCGTGGCGTCGAGGAGGGCGGGGTGGACGCCGAAGCCGGCGGCCTCCTCATGCGACTCCTCGGGCAGGGCGACCTCTGCGTAGACGGTGTCGCCCTCACGCCAGGCGGCCTTCAGGCCCTGGAAGACGGGCCCGTAGTCGTAGCCCTGCCGGAAGAGCAGCTCGTAGGCGTCGTCCACGCCGACCTCGGCGGCGCCGGGCGGGGGCCAGGCGGTGAGAGCGGTGGCGGGGGCGGCCGGGCCGCCGCTGAGGAAACCCTCGGCGTGCAGCAGCCACGGCGTGTGCGGGCCCGCCTGCTCCTCGCGGGAGTGGACGCGCAGGCTGCGCCGCCCGGACTCGTCGGGGCCGACGGTGACCCGCAGCGCGACTCCGCCCTGCGCGGGCAGCACCAGCGGGGCCTGGAGGATGAGTTCCTCCAGGGTCGGCGAGCCGGTCTCCCGGCCCGCGTAGAGGGCGAGTTCGACGAATCCGGTGCCCGGCAGCAGCACGGTCCCCAGCACGTCGTGGTCGGCCAGCCACGGGTGGGTGTCCAGGGCGAGGCGGCCGGTGAAGGTGACGCCGTCGCTGTCCGGCGCGGAAACGACCGCGCCGAGCAGCGGATGGTCCGCGGCGCTCAGGCCGAGGGAGGCCGGGTCGCCGCCGCCCTGGCTGTCGATGATCCAGAACCGCTCGCGCTGGAGCGGATACGTCGGCAGCTCCACGCGCCGGGCGCCGGTCCCGGCGTAGACGGCGTCCCAGTCGAGGCGGGCGCCCACGGTGAAGAGGCGGGCCAGCGCGGTCATGAGGCTCGTGGTCTCGGGGCGGTTGCGGCGCAGGGCGGGGACGATGACGGCGTCCGGTGTGTCGAGGGTGGCCTCCGTCAGCGCGGACAGGATCGCGTCGGGGCCGAGTTCGACGAAGCGGGTGATGCCCTTGGCCCGCAGATACGTGACGGTGTCGGCGAAGCGGACCGCCTCGCGCAGGTGCCGGGTCCAGTAGGCGGGGGTGCCCCACTCGTCGGTGATCTCGCCG
>NZ_JBEXET010000054.1:0-45034 GCF_040606415.1 Streptomyces sp. NPDC005423
TCGTTCAGCGACACCAGCGGCGCCCCCGCCGAGATCGCCATGTCCATGATCTTGTGGATCTTCGTGGCATGCGCCTCACCCAGCGCACCGCCGAAGATCCGGAAATCATGCGCGTACACGAAGACCGTCCGGCCCTCCACCGTCCCCCACCCGGTGATCACACCATCCGTGTACGGCCTCTTCGTCTCCAGCCCGAACCCGCTCGCCCGGTGCCGCCGCAACTGCTCGACCTCCCGGAACGACCCCGCGTCCAGCAACAGCCCGATCCGCTCCCGGGCCGTCAGCTTGCCCTTGGCGTGCTGCGCCTCGGTCGCCTTCTCGCTCGGCCCGGCCAGTGCCCGCGCACGAATGTCGTGCAGCTCGGCCACTCGCCCGCGCGCGTCCGTCGGCTCACCCGGCGCCTCATCCAAAACGGTCATGTAGTGACCTTACGAAGGACACCGAGGAAAGGGGTCCGTCGACTCCGAACAGTCTCCGGCCCGTTTTCCTGGTACCCCTGCACAGAACCCGCGCGCGATGCAGCCGTTCCCACTGCTCAGGGGGTCCGCCGGTTGTAGGGGTCATACAAACCCGACGGCTGTAAGCCGCCTCACATTCACCGGCCGCCGATGCCGTCGCCCGGGTGATGCCGGCACCGCGGGACCCGCCGCGGGAGCTCGCCCCGAGCAATAGGCGCAAGACGCTGCGAACGATGTTGAAAATTGAATGGAATAGGTCTACGGTCCATCTCGTTGCACTGATTGAACATTCAACAGAATGTCTCCAGAGCCTGGCACCACCCTCCCGTCCCCTTGAAGGAGCACCTCATGAGCATCTTCGGCCGCAAGAACGACGACACGACCGCCACCGCCACCGCCCCGGCGCCCGCCGCCGTGAGCCCGGAGGCCGCCGCCGCGCTGACCGGTGAGTACACGATCGACCCGGCGCACACCACGATCGGCTTCGTCGCCCGCCACGCGATGATCACCAACGTCAAGGGCAAGTTCCTCGACTTCACCGGCGCGCTGCACCTGGACGGCTCCGACCCGGCCAAGTCGACGGCGTCCCTCGACATCCGGATGGACAGCATCGACACCGGTTCGGCGGACCGCGACGGGCACCTCAAGAGCGCCGACTTCTTCAAGACGGACGAGTTCCCGGCGATGACGTTCCGCTCCACCGCGGTGGAGTCCCTGGGCGGCGACGACTACCGCGTCACCGGCGACCTGGAGATCCTCGGCACCACCAAGCCGCTCACCATCGACCTGGAGTTCAACGGCGCGGCCAAGGACCCGTTCGGCAACGAGCGCGTCGGCTTCGAGGGCAAGGCCGAGATCCTCCGCTCGGCGTGGGGCCTCACCTGGAACGCGGCGCTGGAGACCGGCGGCGTCCTCGTCTCCGACAAGATCAAGCTGAACTTCGACATCTCGGCGATCAAGAACGCGTGACGCCGCGTCCCGAGGCCGCTCCCGCTCCGCTCGGCCGCCCACGTGACCGCCCGTCAGGGCGGAGCGCGCGGCCGGGCGGCAGGGGCGTCGCAGCTCGGGCCCGGCGTCACGCGTCCCGCGTCCTGAACCACACTCCCCCGACGCCCAACAGCCCCACCGCGTAAGCCGCCAGCACCCCCAGTCCCGGCCATGGACCGATCACGAGGGTGCCGAGGTTCCTCGTCGCCTGGATCGACAGGGCCGCCGGCATCGGGGCCCAGCGTTGCAGACGGTGTTGCCAGGCAGGGGAGCCGAGGAGGCGGGACAGGACCGGGACGACGTAGAGGACGCCCAGGCCGAGGGTGAGCGCGGCTCCCGTGTCGCGGAGCAGGGTCGCCAGGGCGAGACCCAGCAGCGCCACCAGGACGAGGACGAGGACCGAGCCGCCGGCCGCCCGAAGCGTCGCGCCGTCCCCCAGGGTCGGCAGCGGGTAGCCCGTCGACGCCTTGAAGCCGTTGACCGGGAGGATCAGGCGGGCCAGGCCCAGGGAGGACAGCACCCCCAGCGCGCCCGGCGCCCCGGTCAGCAGCGAGAGGGCCACCGCCTTCGCCGTCAGCACCCGCCACCTCCCCGGCATCGCCGTCAGCGTCGTACCTATCGTGCCCGTGCCGTACTCCGCCCCCATCGTCAGCACGCCCAGCACCAGGCACACCGCCTGGCTCAACTGGACGCCCGTCAGGCTCAGTCTCACCGTGTCCTCGTGGCACGCCGTCGGCGACGGGCACACCTCGGCCGTGACCGACGACACGGCCGCCGCGCCCACCGCCGGGGTCAGGGCGGCGGTCGCCGCCAGGAGCCACCAAGTGCTCGGCAGCGTACGGAGTTTGGTCCACTCCGCGTGCAGGGGCCGCCTCACGCGTCCCTCCTGCGGACCGTCCAGGCCGCCACCAGCAGGGCCGCCGCCGCGTAGGCCGCCAGCACCGCGAGGCCGTCGTAGGGGGCGAGGGGGTAACAGCCGCTCTCCGGCAGGCAGTTGTGCTGCACCTGCGGGTAGTACGTCAGCCCCTGCTGGACCGCGAAGGCCGCGGCCGGTGTCACCCTCAGCAGCCACTGCGCGGCGGTCAGCGGGAAGGCGAAGGACAGGATCTGCGGCAGGACCACGAGGACGACCACGGTCGCGATCGCACCGGCGCTGTTGCGCAGCACCGTGCCCAGGGCCAGGGCCAGGACCGCCACCAGCGAGAGCAGTGCCGCGCTCCCCACGACCGCGCGCAGGGCCGGGTTCTCCAGCAGGGAGAGGTCGGGGAAGGCGGGCGGCCGGAAGCCGTTGGCGCGCAGCGTTCTCTGAGCCAGGACGAACCCGACGGCCGTGGCGGGCAGGCCGGTCGCGAAGGTGACCGCCGCTGTCACCGTCGTCTTCGCCGCCAGCACCTTCAGCCGGGACGGCGTCGCCGTGAACGTCGTACGGATCAGGCCCCGTTTGTACTCGCTCGTCACGAAGAGGGTGCCCAGGGCGGCCATGAAGAGAAGGCCCACGAAGACTCCCTGGAAGCTCATCTGGACCATGTCGGGGCTGTTCTCCTCGGGGGCGATGTCTCCCTGGCCGGTGAGGGTGTAGGTGCCGGTCGCGGACACCGCCGTCGTGCCGGGCCGCCTGTTCCCCGGGGCCGGGCCGTCGGGGGCGGGGGCGCCGACGTCCGTGGCCTTCCAGCCGGCCCCGCCCGACCTGCCCCGGAGGTTGAGGTGGTCGAAGGTGCCGGTGGCCTGTCCGCTGCCCGCCACCTCGCTCGTGCCGCCGAAGGAGCGGTGGACGACCTCGCGGGCCGGGGCCGCCAGGAACGGCCCCGCCTGGACCGTCTCGGGCAGGCCGGCGACGCGTACCTCGGCGACCCGGGTCCAGTGCCGGCCGTCCTCGGACGCGTAGCCGGTCAGGTCGTCGCCCCGCCTCTTCAGGCGGAGCCACGTCGGTGTCCTGGTCGGGGCGCTGCCGCCGGCCGCGGTGTCGTGGGTGAAGTTCCACTGCATGCGGACGCCGTGGGCGGAGGTGGCCAGCACCGCCGCGTACGGCGCGCCCGGCCTCAGGCTCGACTTGACGATGATCCCGGCCTTCGCCCAGGGCCCCGGGGCCCTGCCGCCGGTGCCCTTCAGCCCGGTGACCCGGGCGGTGACGGTGCCGTCGCCGGTCAGCGTGCGGTGGGCGAAGCGGAAGGAGTCGTTGACGTGCTCGCCGCCCGGGCCGAGGACGACCGCGGGGCCGCCGCTGACGCTGGAGCCGCTCGCGCCCAACTGGCAGATCGCGGCGGTGACCACGGCCGCCAGTACCAGCACCAGCAGCCAGCCCCTGACCGTCCAGAACTTGGCCCACTCCGCGCGCAGCAGGCGGCCGAAGCCGGCCTGCGCCGGATGGAGGGCCGAACGGTACGGCGGGACCGTCCTCGTGGGTGTCGTCGTCACCGGGTCACCTCGTCCGTTCCGACGGTGGCCGAGCCGAACTCGACCGCGTCCCGGGTGAGTTCCATGTACGCCTCCTCCAACGTCGCTCTGTGCGCGCCCACTTCGGCGAAGGGGACCCTCGACGCGGAGAGCAGTTGTACGATCCGTTCGGCGGGCAGGCCGGTGACGGTGAGGGTGTCCCGGTCGATGACGGCGACCGTGCCGCCCTCCCGGGCCAGCACCTCCATGGCTTCCCCGCGACTGCTCGTGCGCAGCCGTACCCGGTCGCCGGAGGCCGCCGCGAGGAGGTCCGCCACCGCCGTGTCGGCGATCAGACGGCCCTTGCCGATGACCACCAAGTGGTCGGCCGTGTCTTCGAGTTCGCTCATCAGGTGGCTGGAGACCAGCACCGCGCGCCCTTCGGCCGCCAGGTGGCGCAGGAGGGTGCGCATCCACCGGATGCCCTCGGGGTCCAGGCCGTTGACCGGTTCGTCGAGGAGAAGGACCGGAGGGTCACCGAGCAACGCGACCGCCATGCCCAGGCGTTGGCGCATGCCCAGGGAGTAGCCGCCCGCTCTTCGGCGCGCCGCCTGCTCCATGCCGACCTGTTCGAGGACCTCGTCCACGCGGCTCATCCGCAAGCCGTGGGAGTGGGCCAGCCAGCGCAGGTGGTCGCGGCCCCGGCGGCCGGGATGCAGGGCGGCGGCGTCCAGCAGGGCGCCGACCTCCAACAGCGGGGTGCGCAGGGCCTGGTAGGGGTGGCCGCCGATCAGCGCCCGGCCCTCGTCGGGGGTGTCAAGGCCGAGGAGGGAGCGCATGGTGGTGGACTTGCCCGCGCCATTGGGACCCACGAACCCGGTCACCGTGCCGGGCTGGACCGTGAAGGAGAGGCCGTCGACCGCGAGGGTCCGGCCGAACCGCTTGCGCAGGTCGCGCACTTCGATCGCTGCGTCGCTCATGGGGAGGGAGGCTAGGGGCGGCGGGCGCGGTGCGTCGTCCCGCCCGCGAGGTCCCTCACGAGGGGGACGCCGCGGGGCAGGGGTGTCGGCACAATGACGGAGTGAGTGACGAGAGCGCGGGCGTACGGGCGGTGGTGTCCCGGTGGCGGACCGCCGAAGCCGGTACCCGCGCCGTGCTCGCGGGGGTCGCCCTCACCGTCCTCGCCGTCTCCGAAGTCCTCCTGCGCGGCGCTGACCTGGCCGGCCACCTCGCCGTCCTGCTGCTGCTCGCCCTGGCGTCCACCCTGCCCCTGGCCCTCGTCCTCGGGGCCGGGCGCCTCGCGCGCCGCGGTGCCGCCGTCGCGGTCGGTACCGCCTGCGTGCTGTCACTCGTGCCCTTCGGAGGGCTCACCGTCGGCGGGGTCGTGGCCCAGTTGGTGTGCGTGTACGTGCTGGGCCGGGCCGGGGGCGCCCGGCTCGGCGGCCTCTCGGTGCTGCCCTACGTCGGGATCGCGCTCGGCAGCCACGAGGAGCCCACCAGGATCGTCGCCGTGCTCGTGGCGACGCTCGCCTCCGCCGCCGCGGCCACCGGCATCGCCCACCAGGCGCGCAGCACGGCACTGGCCCACAGCGCGACCGAGCGGGCCTTCGCGGACACCCTCCTCGAACACGCCGCCCGGGGTGAACGGGCGCGCATCGCACGGGAGTTGCACGATGTCGTCGCGCATCACATCTCGATGATCGCCGTCCAGGCGGAGACCGCCCGGCTCACCACTCCCGGGCTGCCGGCCGAGGGCGCCACCCGGCTGCTCGCCATCGGCGACACCGCGCGCACCGCCCTGACCGAGATGCGGCGGCTGCTGGGCGTGCTCCGGGAGGACGCCGAGACGGGGGTGCAGCGGCGGCCCCAGCCCGGTCTCGGCCAGCTCATGGAACTCGTCGACGCGGCCCGGGACGCGGCCGGTTCCCGTGCCCGGCTCATCGTCAGCGGAACCGTCGCCCCCCTCGATCCCGGCACCGGGGTCACCGCGTACCGGATCGTCCAGGAGGCCCTCACCAACGCCCGCCGGCACGCGCCGGGGGCCGCCGTGGATGTGGAACTCCATTACCGGAAGGGGGAGTTGGCGGTGCGCGTACGCGACAACGGTCCCGGTCCCGCGGGCGACGTCTCCGGCCACGGTCTGCTCGGGATGCGCGAGCGCGCCGCCACCGTCGGCGGCACCCTGCGCACCGGGCCCGCGGCCGGCGGCGGCTTCGTGGTCGAAGCGCGGCTGCCCCTCACCTCGGAGACGCCGGCATGACCATCCGGGTCGTCGTCGCCGACGACCACGAGGTCGTCCGGGCCGGATACGCCGGACTCCTCGCCACCCAGGCCGACTTCGCGGTCGTCGGTACGGCCCGCGACGGGGCCGAGGCGGTGCGTGTCTGCCGGGCGCAGTCGCCGGACGTCGTGCTGATGGACGTACGTATGCCGGTGATGGACGGGATCGAGGCCACCGCGCGGCTCCAGGGACCCCACGCGCCCCGCGTGCTCGTGCTGACCACCTTCGACCTCGACGAGCATGTCTACGACGCGCTCGCCGCCGGTGCCAGCGGGTTCCTGCTCAAGGACGTGACCGCCGAACGGCTCTTCGAGGCGGTACGGGTCGTCGCCGCCGGTGAGGCGCTGCTCGCCCCCGGCATCACCCGGCGGCTGATCGCTGAGTTCGCGCGGCTGCGGCCCCCGGCGCCCGCCCCGGCGGCACGGTCGGGGCTCGGTGTCCTGACCCCGCGCGAGACCGACGTGCTGCGGCTGCTCGCGGAGGGGCTGTCCAATCCGGAGCTCGCCGGGCGGTTGCACGTCGGCGAGGAGACCGTGAAGACCCACGTCAGCCGCATCCTGTCCAAGCTGGGGCTGCGCGACCGTACACAGGCCGTGGTGATGGCCTACGAGACCGGGCTCGTCGTGCCGCGGACGGGCTGACGGCGGGCGCGTGGCACCGGCAGCAGCCACCACGCCGCCGCCACCGCCGACAGCGCGCCGACCGCGATCCCTTCGAGCCGGGTGGGCAGCAGGCCGAGCGCGTCCTGGCCGAAGTAGCCGAGGAGGAGGGAGAGGGCGCAGGTGATGCCCGCCGCCCAGTACGCGTAGGAGAGGGGACGCAGCCACAGCGCGACCGTGAGGACGGCGAACATCAGCGCCACGCGGGTGTGGCCGGTGACGTCGGCCGCTGCCACGCCCGCGGCCAGCAGCGTGCCGGCCGTGGCTCCGGCGAGCCGCTCGACTCCCTTGCGCAGTACGTCGGTTCGGCCTCGGTTGCCGCTCGCGGCGACGTACGCGGTGAGGACCACCCACGGCCAGTGGTCGTCGAAGAGGAGGCGGCCGAGGGCGAAGGCGGCGGCGATCCCGGCCGCCATCTCGGGCGTTCTGGCGTCACTCGGCGACACCGAGCGGGGGGTGCTGAAGCTGGCGGGGGCGCTGATGGAGCGGCTGGCGGACGGACCGGACCCGGAACCGGGCCCGGTCGCTCAGAATCCGCCGCCGCCGAAGTCCCCGCCGCCGCCACCGCCGCCGAAGTCCCCGCCGCCACCACCGAAGTCGCCTCCCCCGCCGCCGTCGCCGAAGCCGCCCCCGAAGTCGCCCGGGTCGAAGTCGGAGCCGGACACGTCGCCGCCGTCGTAGCCTCCCCCGCCGAAGTCGCCGTAGCCGGTGCCGTAGTCGGCGGCGTAGGACGGGGTGGACATCATGCTGCCGAGCAGGGTGCCGACGAGGAGGCCGGGGAGCAGGCCGCCGCCGAAGTAGCCGCCCGCCCAGGGGCCGTAGGCGGGGCCCGCGTCCCAGTACGGGCGGCGCCCCTGGTCGGTGTCGACCTCGCGGATCATCGGGTCACGGCCGTCCGCGAGGCGCGTCCGGTCGGCGGCGCAGACCGGGACCTCGCGGGACGCGCCGCCCGGGGGCGTCCAGGTGGCGTCGGCGACCGAGGGGCCGTGCCGCGGGTCGAAGAAACAGGGGGCCCTGCGCTCGGGCAGCGGACGGCCCTCGCGGCGGGCGGCGAGTTGGGCGAGCGAGAAGCGGCCGTCCTCCAGTGCCTGGGTGACGGCCCGCACGTCCTCGGCCCTCGTGGCCTGGGCCATCGAGGACTTCGCCTGCTCATAGGCGTCCAGTGCACGCTCGTAGTCCGCGCGCATGGCGTCGTCGGCGCCGGCCTCAGCCGGGTGGAAGTCGAGCCGGTCCAGCTCCTCGCCGAACGCGGTGATGTCCTCGTCGACGACGACCCGCAGCCGCTCCAGCGCGGCCCGCTGCTCCTCCTCGCGGCGGCGACGGCCGCGCCGGGCCAGGGTGTACGCGCCCACTCCGCCCGCCACCAGGACCCCGCCCGCCACGATCAGCGCCGTGGACGAGACGCCTCCGCTCCCCGACGAGCCCCAGGACGCCGGTGCCGAGCCGCCCATGTGGGCGACGGCGCTGTCGGTGAAGTCGCTCAGCTGGGTCCGCGCGCTCTCGCCCTGCACGCTGCTCGCCAGGTTGCGCACGGCCGTGTTCGACAGGACCGAGGAGTCGGCGCGGGCGTCGAAGCGGTCGCCGAGGCGGATCGCGTAGAGCCCGGTGACGCCGGTCGCGGTGCGCAGGTCGCTGAAGAGGTTCCGCGTCGGGTAACCGGCCGGGAGGACCGCGACGAAGACCGGCTTGTCGGCCTTCTTGATCTGCCCGGCGAGGGCGTCGGCGTCGGCGGCCGACAGCTGGCCGCGCGCGGCCGGGTCGACGTAGACGGGGCTCTCGCGCAGCGCCCTGGCGATCGTCGAGACACGGGTGTCGGCGGCGGCCGGGGTCGCCGTCGTCCACGTGGTCAGCAGGGTCAGCGCGGTGAGCAGCAGGGCGAGCAGCACCCCTGGCAGGCTTCGGTTCCGTACGACGGCCTTCATGATTCGACGCTACCCGAAGCGGCACCGGAGCGGTCGGCGGCGGCGGACGGCCGGGCTCCGCTTCCGCTTCCGGCGGACCCGGGTTCCTGCCGTCCTGCGTGCGGTACGCGGACGGGGCGGCGGTCGCGCAGAGTACTCCGTATGACGACACCCGCACAGTCGCTCCGTTCCCTCGCCCGCACCCGGGCCTCGCTCGACGGCGCCGAGGTCACGTACTGGTGGTCCGGGGACGTGTACTCGTGGGCCCCCGACGAGCCCTACCAGCGCGTCTTCGGGTTCGAGGGGCTCAACGTGGCCCGCCTCGCGCAGGACGCCGAGGACGGCCCGGACGCCTACCGGCTGCTGAGCCGCGAGGCCGCCTTCTACCTGGACCCGGTCACCCGGGAGATCCTGGAGACCTGGCAGGAGCTGCCGGTGACGCACGTCTGGAACGACCCGGCCAACCAGAGGTGGCGCCCCTTCCCGGTACCGACGACCGAACTCGGCGGGCAGGTCTGCTTCAGCCTGGAGATCCCGCTGGCCTACCCCTCGCCGCTGCCGGTGGACCAGTACCCGCTGCACTCGGCCGGCGACACCTACCGGGCGCTGGAGCTGTTCCAGTTCTACGCCGACCGCGCCGACCTGGCCGGCTCCGCGCCCGGCGTCCCCGCCACCATGTCGTGGACCCGGATGTCCCCCTGGCTCCCGTGGATGGCCCGCGGCCAACGCCCTGGCGGCCTCGCCTTCCACTGCCGAGGCCGCAAGCTCGGCTCGTACGACGAGGTCCCCGAACGCACCCGTGCGTATGTCGCCGCCCGGCACCCGGAGTTCGCCCGCGCCCCGGAGCGGTGGAGCGAGCCGAACGAGACCAGCTGGACCTACTTCCGCCGGCTGAACCCGCCGGCGTAGCGGGGCGGGCCGCCACCGGGTGACGGCCCGCCCGACAGGGTCCGGCCGCCTAGGCGGCCCGGTAGGCGTCCGCCAGTTTCGCCACGGCCGCCGCGTACCGTCCGGTCAGCAGCAGGTGGTCGGCGTCGGCGAACGGCTTCGCCACCGCCGCCGTGATGTTCTGGCCGGCCTTCCGCTGGACGATCAGCCGCGCCCTGGTGACGAGGGCCCGGCCGGTCCGCGCCTCGTGCTTCTTCTCGGCGACGGCCGCCGCCGCCCCGAGCGTCTTCAGGGTGGCCGCGCCGCCCTCCGGTGCCTTCGTCAGGGTGGTCAGGCCCCAGCCGTACGGGAACTGCGGGTCGTACGCCGTGTCACCGACGTTGATCGGCAGCTGGGCCTCCGACTTGGGCCAGGTGACCGGGAGTTGACCGGTGAAGGGCCGCTTGCCGTAGAGGACGTCGGCCACGCCGTCGCCCTCCGTGCCCGGCAGCCAGGAGGCGACGAGGGAGTCGATACGGCCCAGCCGGTCGCCGATCAGCTGCGGCCGGCCGGAGACGACCAGCACCGCGCATTTCATCGCCGCGCACACCTTGTCGACGGCCGCCTGGTCGGCGGGGGTCAGCGTCAGGTCGTTGCCGTTGCCGACGTCGCCGACGCCCTCGGCGTACGGGGTCTCGCCGACCACGACCACACCGACGTCGTAGCCGCCGGTCGGAGCGGAGGCGTCCTTGGAGTAGGTGACGTCACCGCCGGCGTTCCGCATCCCCTGGAGGATCGTCGTGCCCGTGGTGGCGGTGCCGGAGGAGCCCTGCCAGGTGATGGTCCAGCCGCCGGTCTGGTTGCCGAGGTCGTCGGCGTTGGAACCGGCGACGTACACCTTCTGCGATGTCTTCAGCGGCAGCACCCCGCCCGCGTTCTTCAGCAGCACCTGCGACTCGGCCGCCGCCCGGCGCGCCACGGCCCGGTGTGCGGCCGAGCCGATCTGGGCGGCGTTGCGGGTGTCGGCGTACGGCTTCTCGAAGAGGCCGAGCCTGAACTTCTGCGTGAGGACGCGGGAGACGGCGTCGTCGATCCGCTGCCGGCTGATCCGGCCGGCGTCGACCTCGTCGGCGAGCGTGCCGCTGAACTCCTTGTAGGTGTACGGCACCATCATCATGTCGACGCCGGCGTCGACCGCCGTGCGGACGTGGGCGGCGTAGTCGCCGGGGAGTTGGTCGATGGCGTTCCAGTCGCTGATGACGAAGCCGTCGAAGCCCATCCGGCCCTTGAGGACGCCGTTGATCATGTCGGCGCGGGCGTGCATCTTCACCGGGCCCAGGCCGTCACCGAGGATGTCGAGCGACGAGTAGGAGGGCATGACCGTGCCGACGCCCCGGTCCACGGCCGTCCGGAACGGGGCCAGGTGCACGGCCTCCAGCTGCTGCCGGGTGACCTTGGTGACGCCCTGGTCGACGGTGTACGTGCCGGTGGTGGAGGAGCCGTACGCGGTGCCGCCGTCGCCCACGAAGTGCTTGGCGGTGGCGAGGACCTTGTCGTCGTCCTTCAACTCCTTGCCGTTCGCGGCACCTTGGAGGCCCTGGATGACGGTCTCCATGGACTCGACGAGCGCCGGGTCCTCGCCGAAGGACTCGTAGGAGCGGCCCCAGCGCTCGTCGCGGGTGACGCAGAGGCAGGGGGCGAAGTCCCAGGGGACGCCGGTCGCCCGCACCTCACTGGCCGTCACCGCCCCCGTGTCCTGCGCGAGTTGGGGGTCGCGGGTGGCGCCGATGCCGATGTTGTGGGGCATGATCGTCGCACCGGCCAGGTTGTTGTGGCCGTGCACCGCGTCCACACCGTAGATCAGCGGGATCTGGAACCGGGTCGCCTGCGCCCGGAGTTGGAACCCGTCGATCATCTGCGCCCAGGCCGCCGGGGTGTTGGGCGTCGGGGTGGAGCCGCCGCCGGAGAGCAGCGAGCCGAGGCCGTAGGAGGCGATGTCGCCCGGTGCGGTGATCGCGCCGCGTTCGGCCTGGGTCATCTGGCCAGCCTTCTCCGCCAGGGACATCCGCGAGACGAGGTCGGCGACCCGCTTCTTGACGGGCAACTTGCTGTCCAGGTACGGCAGTCCGTGCGCGTCGATGACGACCTGCGGGTTCTCGGCGGGCGCCTTGGCGCCGGTGACCGTGAGCTTCAGCGGGATCGTCTCGGCGGACTCGGCGGACCGGTCCTTGCGGGTGGGGACCTTGACGGTCTTCGTCGTGCCGGAGGCGGTGCCCGCGGGGAAGGTGAGGGTGCCGGAGACCGGGGTGTAGTCCGTGCCGGGCGACGCGGTGCCGCCGGCGGACTCGTAGGCGACGGTCACCGGGTCGTCGAGCGGGGCGGCGCCGGTGGTGGCGACGGTGACCCCGACGGTCGCCGTGCCGCCCTCCTTGACCGGGTAGACCGCGGAGCCGGTGGTGACGGCCGCGCGCAGGGTCTGGTCGGCCCGGCCGTACAACTCGACGTCGTCCATGGCGAACTCGCCCTGGACGCCGACCGGGAGCGTGACCGCGTACCCCCACATCTGGGTGAGGCCGAGGACGTGGTCGATACCGCCGACGGGCTGGTAGTCCGTGCGGTAGACGAAGTCGGCGAAGGGGATCTCGATCCGCTTCCAGCCGGTGAAGTCGTCCGTGAAGGACGTCGTCCACAGTTCGGAGGCCTCGCCGTTCGCGCCGCCGTCCTTGATCTCCAGGTTGGTCTTCTTGCCGGTGTTCCGGCCGTCCCACCAGAAGCGGATGCCCTGGTGCGCTGACCAGTCGTGGGCGGGCTCGTTCGCGGCGAAGTCGTGGCTGAAGCCGCCGTAGCCGCTGATGTCGTACGTCCCGGCGAGGACCTTGGCGCCCTCGGGGGCGTCGGCGCGGTCGGCGAACCGGAGGTGCGGCGGGTCGTCGCTGTCGCCGCCCCAGGTGAAGATGCCGTCGGCGGGCTGGCTCGCGAAGGGCACCTCGCCCTCGAAGCGGTCGACGGGGACCGGTGCGGGGGCGTCGGCCGCCTGCGAGACGGCCGGCGACAGCACTGCGGCCAGCAGGGCGGTGGACACGAGCAGGGCGGTTCTTGGCATGGACCTTCCCTCGGCTCTCTGGTTCACTCTGGGGTCACTCAGTTCGCTCACTACTTAGATCACGCCGTGAGTTAACTGACACACCGCAGCCCCGTCAAGACATCCCGTCAGAAAGGGCGAGCATTCATGAGGAGAATCCCCCGCACGGCCCGGCTGCTGCTGGCCGGACTGGTCTCCGTGGCCGGCTTCACCGCGGCCGTACCCCCCGCGCACGCGGCCGGTGAACAGGTGACCGCCTGGCTCACCACGACCGACGACACCGGCGGACGGCATGTCGTCCGCGGGCTCCAGGCCCAGGCACCGTTCGCCTTCCAGTCGGGCACCGGCGGCGGCGGCGAGAACATCACCGTCGACGAGAACACCCGCTACCAGACGTTCACCGGCGGCGGCGCGTCCTTCACGGACACCGCGGCCTGGCTGATGAACAGCAGCGGGGCGCTGTCGGCGGCGACCCGGGACGCGGCCCTGCGCAAGCTGTTCTCGCCGACGGACGGGATCGGGCTGTCGTTCCTGCGCAATCCGATGGGCGCCTCGGACCTGGCGCGGTACGGGTACACGTACGACGACGTGCCGGCCGGGCAGACCGACCCGAACCTGACCTCCTTCTCGATCGCGCACGACCTCGCGGACGTGGTGCCGCTGACCAGGCAGGCCCTCCAGCTCAACCCGTCCCTGACCGTGATGGCCACCCCGTGGACCGCGCCGGCCTGGATGAAGGACAGCGGGACGCTCAACGGCGGCTGGCTGAAGGCCGAGGACTACGGCGCCTACGCCTCCTACTTCGTCAAGTACCTCCAGGCGTACGCGAGTCAGGGCGTGCCGGTCTCCTACGTGACCGCCCAGAACGAGCCGACGTGCTGCTCCGGCTACCCCTCGATGAGCTGGAACGCCTCCGGGCTCGCCTACTTCACCAAGAGCGAGCTGCTGCCGAAGCTCAACGCGTCCGGTCTGGCGACGAAGGTGCTGGCGCACGACTGGAACTGGGACACCTACGACGGTTACGCGGCGCCGACCGTGGACGACGCGGCGGTCCGCGCCAACCCGAACTTCGGCGGCGTCGCCTGGCACGGCTACGGCGGTGACGTGGGCGAACAGACCACCGTCCACGACAAGTACCCCACGCTGGACGCCTTCGCCACCGAGCACTCCGGCGGCACCTGGATCGCCAACCAGCAGCGCGAGGACATGAACAACATCATCGACTACACCCGCAACTGGGCGAAGTCGGTGACCAAGTGGTCCCTCGCCGTGGACCAGAACATGGGCCCGCACAACGGGGGTTGCGGCACCTGCACGGGGCTGGTCACCGTGCACAACGGGGACGGGGCGAGCGGATCGGTCGACTACACCGTCGAGTACTACACGATGGGCCAGCTGACCAAGTTCGTCCGGCCGGGAGCCCAGCGGATCGCGTCGACGGCGTCCACCGCCGTACCGAACGTGGCCTGGCGCAACCCGGACGGCTCCAAAGCGCTGATCGCCTACAACGACGCGTCGACCGCGAAGACCGTGACCATCGACTGGGGCGGCCAGCACGCCACTTACTCGCTGCCCGGCAAGACCTCCGCCACCTTCACCTGGACGGGCACCCCGTCCGGCTCCACCGGCCGGACCGGCACCTTCGTCGGCCTGGCGGGCAAGTGCCTCGACATCGCCGGGGGTTCGGCCGCCAACGGCACCGCGGTACAGCTCTACGACTGCAACGGCTCGACCGCCCAGCAGTGGACCATGCGGGACGACGGGTCGGTGCGGGCGCTCGGCAAGTGCCTGGACGTGACCTCGGCGTCGACGGCGGACGGGGCGAAGGTGCAGCTCTACGACTGCAACGGCTCCGGTGCGCAGCAGTGGTCGTACGACGCGTCGACCGGTGACGTGGTGAACACGGCCGCGAACAAGTGCCTGGACGTGACCGGCAACGCGTCGGCCAACGGGACCCGGGCGCAGATCTGGTCGTGCACGGGGGCCGCCAACCAGAAGTGGCGGCTGACGTAGGCGCGTAGGCGTGGGCGGGGCGCCTCGGCGGGTGCGGGCGGCCCGCCTCGCCGAGGCTCTCACCGCCGCCGGTCTACTCGGCCGGCGTCACACCCGCGCGCAGCAGGCCGTACGTGTACGCGTCCTCCAGCGCCTGCCAGGAGGCGGCGATGACGTTCTCCGCCACACCCACCGTGGACCACTCGCCGGTGCCGTCAGAGGTGGCGATGAGGACGCGGGTGGTGGAGGACGTGCCGTGCTTGCCCTCCAGGATGCGCACCTTGTAGTCGACCAGGCCGAGCTTGGCGAGCTGGGGGTAGATCTTCTCCAGGGCGACGCGCAGGGCGCGGTCGAGGGCGTTGACCGGGCCGTTGCCCTCCGCGGTGGCGACGATGCGCTCGCCCTTCGCGTAGAGCTTGACGGTCGCCTCGTTGGCGTGGGTGCCGTCGGGGCGGTCCTCGACGATCGCGCGCCAGGACTCGACCTGGAAGTACGTGCGGGGCCGGCCCTCCGCCTCGGCGCGCAGCAGGAGTTCGAAGCTCGCGTCGGCCGCCTCGTAGGTGTAGCCCTGGAGTTCGCGCTCCTTCACCCGCTCCACGACCCGGCCGACCAGCTCCCGGTCGTCGCTGATGTCGATGCCCAGTTCCTTGCCCTTGAGCTCGATGGAGGCGCGGCCCGCCATGTCGGAGACGAGCATCCGCATCGTGTTGCCGACCTGCTCGGGGTCGATGTGCTGGTACAGGTCGGGGTCGACCTTGATCGCGGAGGCGTGCAGGCCGGCCTTGTGGGCGAAGGCGGAGACGCCCACGTAGGGCTGGTGGGTGGAGGGGGTGAGGTTGACGACCTCGGCGATGGCGTGCGAGATCCGGGTCATCTCGCGCAGCTTGCCCTCGGGCAGCACCTTCTTGCCGTACTTCAGCTCCAGGGCGGCGACGACCGGGAAGAGGTTGGCGTTGCCGACCCGCTCGCCGTAGCCGTTGGCCGTGCACTGGACGTGGGTCGCGCCCGCGTCGACGGCGGCGAGGGTGTTGGCGACCGCGCAGCCCGTGTCGTCCTGGGTGTGGATGCCGAGCCGGGCCCCGGTGTCGGCGAGGACGGTGGAGACGACCGCCTGGACCTGCGCCGGGAGCATCCCGCCGTTGGTGTCGCAGAGGATCACCACGGACGCGCCGGCCTCCGACGCCGTACGGACGACCGCCTTGGCGTACTCGGGGTTGGCGCGGTAGCCGTCGAAGAAGTGCTCGCAGTCGACGAAGACGCGGCGGCCCTGTGCGACGAGGTGGGAGACGGTGTCGCGGACCATCTCCAGGTTCTCTTCCAGCGTGGTGCGCAACGCGAGTTCGACATGCCGGTCGTGGGACTTCGCGACCAGGGTGATCACCTGGGCGCCGGACTCCAGCAACGCCTTGACCTGGGGGTCCTCGGCGGCCTTGGCGCCGGCCCGGCGGGTGGCGCCGAAGGCGACGAGCTGGGCGTGCCTGAAGTCGATCTCCCGCTGGGCGCGGGCGAAGAACTCGGTGTCCCGCGGGTTGGCGCCGGGCCAGCCGCCCTCGATGAAGCCCACGCCGAAGTCGTCCAGGTGCCGTGCGATGGCCAGCTTGTCCGCGACGGTGAGGTTGATGCCCTCACGCTGCGCGCCGTCGCGCAGGGTGGTGTCGAAGACGTGGAACGAGTCGTCGAGTTCGCTGGTTTCCGTCATGGTCTGAACGCTCCTGATGAGGATCTTGAATCTCGGTCTGTACCGGAATGACCGGCTCCACCGTCCCCCAATGATCCCTCGCACCGCTTCCCCGGCTGTGGGTGGGCCAGAAAAGCGAAAAACCCCTCGCGGGTGCGAGAGGTCTGCGCGCGGGTCGAGGACGACGGTGCCGCCCGTACCTGGTCGTACGTGGCGGTCACTGCGGACCGGCGCGCCTGCTGCCAATAATCGTGGCGAACGAGAACACGCGGGCAGTCTGGCACATTCCGCCGCGGTGTTCACCGTCCGTCTCATGATGCGAACGGTCCGCTGATCAACCGCGGATCGACCTCGGAGCAGGGGGGCGTCAAGGGGGCGTCAAGGGCGATCTACGGCGCTCCGACCCGGGGCGGGGGCGCCCGCCCCGGGTCGGAGGCGGGCGCACCCGGGCCACCACGCGGCGGGCCCGCTCAGCCCAGGGGGTGCATCCAGCCGTGCTTGTCGACGGCGGAGCCGCGCTGGATGTCGAGCAGGGCACCGCGCAGACGCAGGGTGACCTCGCCGGGCTCGCCCGCGGACTGCCGCCACTCGGCGCCGGTCCGCTTGACCGTGCCGACCGGGGTGATCACGGCCGCGGTGCCGCAGGCGAAGACCTCGGTCAGTGAGCCGTTCTCCGCGTCGCGCTGCCACTGGTCGATGGAGACCCGGCCCTCCTCGGCCCCGTAGCCGAGGTCGCGGGCGAGGGTCAGCAGGGAGTCGCGGGTGACGCCCTCCAGGATGGAGCCGGTCAGGGTCGGGGTGACGATCCGGTCGCCGTACACGAAGTACAGGTTCATGCCGCCGAGTTCCTCGACCCACCGGCGCTCGACCGCGTCGAGGTAGCAGACCTGGGCGCAGCCCCGCTGGGCGGCCTCGGCCTGGGCGAGGAGGGACGCCGCGTAGTTGCCGCCGGTCTTGGCGTCGCCCATGCCGCCCGGCACGGCGCGGACGTGGTCCTCGGACACCCAGATGGAGACCGGCTTGACGCCGCCGGGGAAGTAGGCGCCCGCCGGGGAGGCGATGACCAGGAAGAGGTACTCGTTGGCGGGCTTCACGCCCAGGCCGACCTCGGTCGCGATCATGAACGGGCGCAGGTAGAGGGACTCTTCGCCGCCGTGCGCCGGGACCCAGTCGCGGTCCTGGGCGACCAGCACGTCGCACGCCTCGATGAACGTCTCGACCGGCAGCTCGGGCATGCCGAGCCGGCGGGCGGACGCCTGGAAGCGGCGGGCGTTCTTGTCGGGGCGGAAGGTGGCGACGGAACCGTCGGCCTGGCGGTAGGCCTTGAGCCCCTCGAAGATCTCCTGCGCGTAGTGCAGGGTCATGTTCGCCGGGTCCATGGAGAGCGGGCCGTACGGCACCAGCTGTCCGTCGTGCCAGCCACGGCCCTCCGTCCACTTGATCGTCACCATGTGGTCGGTGAAGTGGCGGCCGAAGCCGGGGTTCGCCAGTATCGCGTCGCGCTCGGCGGCGGAGAGCGGGCCGGCGGAGGGCTTGAGCTCGATCGTGGGCGTCGTCATCTGTGGGTGTCCTTCACCGGTTGTGTGTGACGGGCCGCGCTCACGGCTCCCCGCCGGCCGGTGGCCGGTGTGAGGACGTCCGAGCATTCCCGCGTACCGCGGCTCCGCGTTCGATTATCGCGCGCGGTCGCCGTGGACGAGAACGGCGTGAATGCGACCCGGTGAATGATGGTGTCACCCGGCGGCGGGCAGGGGGAAGCCGCCGGGCACGAGGTGACCCGGCGGCTTCGAGGTGTGGTCGAGCGGCGCGGGTCAGCCGGCTACTCGTACGGAGAGGGCGTCGCCGATCTCCGTGGTGCTGCGGGCGGGCTTGCCGGTGCGCTCCGCGAGGTCGGCGGAGACGGCCTCCTCGATGCGGGCGGCCTCGGCGTCGTAGCCGAGGTGGCGCAGGAGGAGGGCGACGGACAGGACCGTGGCGGTGGGGTCGGCCTTGCCCTGGCCCGCGATGTCGGGCGCCGAGCCGTGCACGGGCTCGAACATCGAGGGGAACTCGCCGGTCGGGTTGATGTTCCCGCTGGCGGCGACGCCGATGCCGCCGGAGACGGCTGCGGCGAGGTCGGTGATGATGTCGCCGAAGAGGTTGTCGGTGACGATGACGTCGAACCGGGCCGGGTCGGTGACGAGGTAGATCGTCGCCGCGTCCACATGGACGTAGTCCGTGGTGACGTCGGGGAACTCCGCGGCGACCCGGTTGAAGACGTTCGTCCACAGGTGACCCGCGAAGGTCAGCACGTTGTTCTTGTGGACCAGCGTCAGCTTCTTCCGCGGGCGGGCCTGGGCGCGGGCGAAGGCGTCCCGGACGACCCGCTCGACACCGAACGCCGTGTTGACGGAGACCTCGGTGGCGACCTCGTGCGGGGTGCCCTTGCGGATGGTGCCGCCGTTGCCGGTGTAGGGGCCCTCGGTGCCCTCGCGGACCACGACGAAGTCGATCCGCGGCTCGCCGGCCAGCGGGGTGGCGACACCCGGCAGCAGCTTCGAGGGGCGCAGGTTGACGTGGTGGTCGAAGGCGAAGCGGAGCCTGAGCAGGAAGCCGCGCTCCAGGACACCGGACGGGACCGAGGGGTCGCCGATCGCGCCGAGCAGGATGGCGTCGTGCCGCTTCAGGGCGTCGAGGTCGGCGTCGGTGAGGGTCTCACCGGTGGCGTGGTAACGCCGGGCGCCGAAGTCGTAGGCCTTGGTCTCCAGCTTCACGTCCTGCGGAAGGACGGCGGAGAGGACCTTCAGACCCTCGGCCACGACTTCCTGGCCGATGCCGTCACCGGGGATCACTGCGAGATCGAGGCTGCGAGACATGTCGGGCACCCTACTCCTCGTCCCAGGTGATGACACGACTTGTCCGCGATACGGACGCCGACGGGTGGGCGGCACCAGGATGTCGACCCGCGTTCACCCGTGCGCAGGGCGCGCGTTGGGCTTCGCTGGGAACTTCGTCGATATGGAGACACCTGACGTCGGCATCCCCGAGCACCTCGCCCGCCGGATGAGCATGGCCGAGCAGTACGAGTACCTGCGCACCAAGCTGTCCAGGCGCCGCGCCCTGGTCTCCGCGGGCGCGGTGGCCGGCGGGCTGCTGACCGGCTGCGCCGCCCACGGGAGGCACGGGTCCGCCGGGGCGACCGCGGCCCCGGCCTCCGCGACGGCCCGGGTGCGGGGCTCCGCGGTCACGCCCTTCGGCCGCCACCTCGCCTTCGGGCCCGACCCGAAGACCGGGATGCGGATCTCCTGGCAGGTGCCGTTCGCCGTCCGACACCCTTACGTCCGCGTGGGGTTGAGGCCCGACGACCTCAGCCGGAAGATCACCGCGGAGCTGCGCGACCTGCACACCCCCGGGGTGACGGGGGTGCGCCCGGCGGTCGAGCAGTACTACCCGCACGCGGCCCTGGACGGCCTCACCCCCGGCACGACGTACTACTACGGCGTCGGCCACGACGGCTTCGACCCGGCCTCGGCCCCGCACCGCTCGACGATCGGCTCGTTCCGTACGGCGCCGGCCCGCCCGGAGAGGTTCGTGTTCACGGCCTTCGGCGACCAGGGCGTCAGCAACGCCGCCGTCGCCAACGACCATGTCCTGCTGCGCCGGAACCCCGCCTTCCATCTGCACGCCGGTGACCTCTGCTACGCCGACACCGTCGGCCAGGGCAAGAAGTCCGACGGCTACGACCCCACGTACTGGGACCTGTTCCTCAAACAGACCGAGCCGGTCGCGAGGTCCGTTCCCTGGATGGCGACCACCGGCAACCACGACATGGAGGCCTGGTACTCCCCCGACGGCTACGGCGGCCAGCTCGCCCGCTGGTCCCTCCCGGACAACGGCTTCGACCCGGCGGGGAGTCCGGGCGCCTACTCCTTCGTCTACGGCAACGTCGGCTTTGTCGCCCTCGACGCCAACGACGTGTCGTACGAGATCACCGCCAACCTCGGCCACACGGGCGGCAGGCAGACCAAGTGGCTTGCCCGCACGCTGAGTTCACTGCGGGCCGCCGACGCGGTGGACTTCGTCGTCGTCTTCTTCCACCACTGCGCCTACTCGACCTCGCAGCACGCCTCCGACGGCGGAGTGCGCGAGCAGTGGCTGCCGCTCTTCGCGAAGCACCAGGTGGACCTGGTGATCAACGGCCACAACCACGTCTACGAGCGGACCGACGCGATCAGGGACGGCGGGGTCGGCCGGGCGGTCCCGATCGGCGCGTCCACCGACCCGACCCGGGACGGCATCGTCTACGTCACGGCGGGCGGCGGCGGGCGCGACCTCTACGGGTTCCCGTCGGGCGTCAAGGAGAGCTACGAGGGACACGTCACCCGGCACGGCGCGGTGGAGACCCTGGAGTGGACGAAGGGCCGGCACGCCAAGGCGGAGACGGCGGAGTGGTCACGGGTGCGGTACCGGGGCTTCTCCTTCCTCTCGGTGGAGGCGGAGAGCGGTACGGCACCGAAACTGACGGTGTCGGCGCTGGCGCAGAGCGGCGAGCGCATCGACCACTTCGAGGTGCGGCGCGGCCGGTGAGACCGCGCCGCACCTCATCGGGTGCGGCTCCCGATACGGGGTGGCGGCCGGCTCAGTGGCCGGTCTCGCCGCCGTTGTCCCTGCGGTCGAGGGCACGCTGGAGGGCGGCGGCGGCGTTCTTGCGGTCGGATTCGCTCGTCCGGGGGACGTGGCGGATACGGCGGCGGACGGTCGTCTCGGCCATGGGGGATCGGCTCCTTCGACATCCTGGAGTGCGGAGAAATGGGGGGTGCCGCGCCTCTCCCACCGCCTGCGGGGCGTGGGGGGCCGTCAAGGGCCCGAGGGGCGGGGAACGGTGGGCCGCAGGGATTGCCTGCGCGGTGCCCGGCTCACGACCGCCCTGCGCTCGGTCGAGCGAGACGTTCGGCTCCTACAAAGTTAGGCGAGGAGCACGGTTCTGTCTCCACAATTACTCGGACTTCCTACTATCTGAGACGGCGCATCCGGCCATCCCGCGCTGACCTGCGGTGACGCCGTCCGGCCGATCGGCCGTCAGAGCACGTCCCCGTCCCGCCAGTCGAAGAGGAGTTCGGCGGTGAGGTCCAGCGGACCGGCGAGGGCGGGGCGCGCGTAGGTGCTGTCCTCCTCCTCGGGCAGGTGGACGGCGCCGTCCGGGCCCAGGGCGCAGATCCGGCCCCGCCACTGGAGCCAGCCGCGCGCCGCGTACAGCCGGGCGCCGGCGTCGCTCGCCCCGAGCAGACCCACGTCGTAGCCGCGCTCGACGATCCGCTCCAGCTCGGCCATGACCCGGCCGCCCAGGCCCCGGCGGCGCGCGTCGGGCCGTACGCCCACGCTCTCGACGTAGCCGACGCGCAGCCAGCGCCCGCCGTGGCGGACGCGGCGCATGACCACCGAACCGTGGGCGGCGAGGCCGCTGTCGTCGTCGATGAGGACGTGCATGCCGCCGAGGCCGTGGTCCCAGTCCTGGTCGGTGAAGTCGCCGCCGAAGGCGGCGTACAGCAGGGCCCGGGCGGCGCGCAGCTCGGCCGGCGCGAGGTCGGCGGTGTGGGCGGTACGGAGGCGGGTCACCATGGGGCCAGTATCACCTCCGGCCCTCTCCGGGAAGCCGGAGGCCGGGCTCCGGGCGGTACGCGGCCGGGCCGGGCCGCCGCCCCGCAGGACGGCTTCCCGGCCCGGTGGGCGCGTGCGGGGTCAGCCCATGTGCGGGTAGCCGTACTCGGTCGGCGCGACCAGCGTCTCCTTGATGGCGCGGGTCAGCGTCCAGCGCATCAGGTTCTGCGGGGCGCCCGCCTTGTCGTTGGTGCCGGAGGCCCGGCCGCCGCCGAAGGGCTGCTGGCCGACGACGGCGCCGGTCGACTTGTCGTTGATGTAGAAGTTGCCGGCCGCGTACCGCAGCTTCTCCATCGTGTACGCCGCCACCGCCCGGTCACCGGCGACGACCGAGCCGGTCAGCGCGTAGTCGGAGACCGACTCCATCTGGTCGAGCATCGTGTCGTAGGCGTCGTCCGTGCTGTCGTCGTAGACGTGCACGGCGAGGAACGGGCCGAAGTACTCGGTCGTGAAGACCTCGTCGAAGGGGTCGGAGCACTCGACGACGGTCGGGCGGACGAAGTAGCCGACCGAGTCGTCGTAGGAGCCGCCGGCGACGATCGTGCAGGCGGGGGCGGCCTTGGCGCGGTCGATGGCGGCCTTGTTCTTGGCGAAGGAGCGCTCGTCGATGACCGCGCCGAGGAAGTTCGACAGGTCGGTGACGTCGCCCATGGTCAGCTGGTCGACCTCGGCCGCGAACTCCTCCTTGAAGCCGGAGTTCCAGATCGACGCCGGGATGTACGCCCGCGAGGTCGCGCTGCACTTCTGGCCCTGGTACTCGAAGGCGCCCCGGGTCAGGGCGGTCTTCAGCACCGCGCGGTCGGCGCTCGGGTGGGCGACGACGAAGTCCTTGCCGCCGGTCTCGCCGACCAGCCGCGGGTAGGAGCGGTACTTCTCGATGTTGGCGCCGACCGTCTTCCACAGGTACTGGAAGGTCTTGGTGGAGCCGGTGAAGTGGATGCCCGCGAGGTCGCGGTGGTGGAGGGCGACCTCGGAGACCTCGATGCCGTCGCCGGTGACGAGGTTGATGACGCCCTTGGGCAGCCCCGCCTCCTCCAGCAGCCGCATCAGCAGGACGGCCGCGTGGGTCTGGGTCGGCGACGGCTTCCAGACCACCACGTTGCCCATGAGCGCGGGCGCGGTCGGCAGGTTGCCGGCGATCGCCGTGAAGTTGAACGGCGTGATCGCGTAGACGAAGCCCTCCAGCGGGCGGTGGTCGAGCCGGTTCCAGACGCCCGGGGAGTTGGCCGGGGGCTGCTCGGCGAGCAGGTCGCGGGCGTACTTGACGTTGAAGCGCCAGAAGTCGACCAGCTCGCAGGGACAGTCGATCTCGGCCTGCTGGGCGGTCTTGGACTGCCCGAGCATCGTCGACGCGGCGAGGGTCTCGCGCCAGGGGCCGGCCAGCAGTTCGGCGGCGCGCAGGATGATCGCCGCGCGGTCGTCGAAGGACATCGCGCGCCAGGCGGGCGCGGCGGCGAGGGCCGCGTCGATCGCGTCCTGGGCGTCCTGCTTCGTCGCGTTGGCGTAGGTGCCGAGGCGGGCCTGGTGGCGGTGCGGCTGGACGACGTCGACACGCTCGCCGCCGCCCATCCGCCGCTCGCCGCCGATGGTCATCGGCAGGTCGACCGGGTTGTCGGCCAGCTCCTTGAGCCTGGCCTCCAGACGGACGCGCTCGGGCGAGCCGGGGGCGTAGCCGCGCACCGGCTCGTTGACGGGGGTGGGGACCTGGGTCACAGCGTCCATGGGTTCCGTAACTCCTTACTGAGCGGGTGGGTCAGCCCTTGGTGAGGATCGAGCGCCCGAAGAAGAGCAGGTTGGCGGGCTTCTCGGCGAGGCGCCGCATGAAGTAGCCGTACCAGTCGGTGCCGTAGGCGGTGTAGACGCGCATCCGGTGGCCCTCGGCGGCGAGGCGCAGATGCTCCTCGCCGCGGATGCCGTAGAGCATCTGGAACTCGTACTCGTCGGGCTTGCGGCCGGCCCGCCGGGCGAGTTCCTGGCCGATGGAGATGAGGCGCGGGTCGTGGGACCCGATCATCGGGTACCCCGCGCCCTCCATCAGGGTCTTCAGGATCCGTACGTACGCCTTGTCGATCTCGTGCTTCTGCTGGTAGGCGACCTCGGCGGGCTCCTTGTAGGCGCCCTTGACGAGCCGTACCCGGCTGCCGGCCCCGGCGAGGCGGCGGGCGTCGGCCTCGGTGCGGAAGAGGTAGGCCTGGATGACACAGCCGGTCTGCGGGAAGTCCTTCCGCAGCTCCTCGTGGATCGCGAACATCGAGTCGAGGGTGGTGTGGTCCTCGGCGTCCAGGGTGACGGTGGTGCCGATCGCGGCGGCGGCCTCGACGACGGGCCGCACGTTGGCGAGGGCCAGCTCGTGGCCGCCCTCCAGCGCCTGCCCGAACATCGACAGCTTGACGGACATCTCAGCCCGGGTGCCCAGCTCCAGTTCGCGGAGGCGGTCCACCAGCGCCAGGTAGGCGTCACGGGCGGCGGCGGCCTGCCCGGGGGTGGTGATGTCCTCGCCGACGACGTCCAGCGTCAGTTCCAGGCCCTTGCCGGTGAGGTCCTGGATGATCGGCACGATCTCCTCGACGGTCTCGCCGGGGATGAACCGGTCGACGACCTGCCTGGTCACCGGGGCGGCGCAGATCAGCCGGCGCAGCCGACCGCTGCGCGAGGCGGCGAGAATCACGGGTCCCAGCACAGGGCACCTCCACAACGGACCGGACGGACGGGGAACCTCCGTGAAACCTAGGGACTCCTCCGACCGTCGGCCATCGACAGCTGTCACGCATCCGGGCCGCGGATCTCATACAGATGGATGAAAGCCGCGCGGAGTGCGGGAGAATGCCCGGGTGATGTCCGACGCCGCACCCTTCGACCACCGGGCCGACTACCAGGAACTGGTCGACGAGATCTCGGAGCTCCTCGGCGCCCCCGCGACCCTGGAGAACCGCGACTTCGAACTGATCGCCTTCGGTGCCTACGACGGTGAGGGCGACCTGGACCCGGCCGCCCTGGACCCGGTCCGCACCCGCTCGATCCTGACCCGCCGCTCCACGGCGGCGATCCGCACCTGGTTCGAGGGCTTCGGCATCACCCGCGCCACCGGCCCGGTCCGCATCCCGCCGACCCCGGAGGCCGGGGTCCACCGGGGACGCGTCTGCCTGCCGGCCCGCCACCGCGGTGTCGTCCTCGGCTACGTCTGGCTGCTGGCCGACGATCCGGGGCCCGCCGAGCCGCGGCTCACGGCGGCGATGGCGGTCGCCGCGCGGATCGGGGCGCTGCTGGCCGACGAGGCGCAGGCGGGCGCCGACCTGACGCGTGAGCTGAGGGCGGTCCTCACCGCCGAGCGGGGCTGGCGGCGCGACATGGCGGTGGCCGCCCTGCGCACGGCCCTCGGCCCGCGCGGCGACGGCCCGCACTCCCTGCTCTGCGTGGCCCCCTGGCCGTCGCCCGACCCCGACGACGCCCCGTCGGCCCGCACCGTCCCGCACGCGACGGCGCTGTGCACGGTGCCCTGGGGCACGACGGGACAGTGCCTCGCCGTCCTGGTCCGGCTGCGGTCGACGGATGTACGGACCCCGGCGACGGCGACCGCGGCCCGCCTGCTGAAGGAGGGCCCGCACCAGCCGTCCGGGGAACCGCGTACGGCGGGCGTCGGCGAACCACGGACCGGGCTCACCGGCCTGGGCACCGCCTGGCAGGAGGCGACCGCCGCCGCGCGCGCCGCCCTCGCCGAGCCCAGCTTCGGTCCGGTCGCGGAGTGGGCGCACATCGGCCCGTACCGGCTGCTGACCGCGCTGCCCCCGGAGGCCGCCCACGATCCGGCGGTCGGCCCGCTGCTCTCGCCCGCCCACCACGAACTCGCCCGCACCTGCGAGCTGTACCTCGACCGCGCCGGCCAAGCGGGCCGCACGGCCGCGGAGTTGGGCATCCACCGCCAGACCCTCTACTACCGGCTCTCCCGCGTCGAGCAGTTGACGGGCCTGGACCTGGACGACGGTGAGGACCGCCTGCTGCTGCACATGGCACTCAAGTCGGCCCGACTGTAGGGGAGTTCGGCCTCCGCTGCCGAGCCGGGTGCCCTACGGGGTGTCGTCGCCGGCCGTGGCGGCGAGCTCCGGCCGGCCGGCCGCCTCGACGATCTGCCGCAGTCCTTCGGTGAGTTGGTCCGCGTCGGGCGCGCTCTTCTGGTCGAACGTCCACTGCGCGATGAGTCCGGTGATGAGCGTCATGTAGATGCCGCCCAGCGTGTCAGCGGTCTCGTCGGAGACCTCGTTCTCGGGCACGTCCATGATGATCGCGACCATCCCGCGCCCGCCCTCGCGCTGGGCCCGCACCAGGTGGTCGCGGACCTCGGGCATCTGGTCGCCCATCGACATGACCTCCATGCCGAGCCGCCACATCGAGCCGGGCAGGCTCATGGTGGCGACGATGTTGGCGAAGACCGCCCTGAACCGCTCCAGGGAACCGGGGGCACCCCCGATCCGCGCGTCCTCCCCGCCCTCGAACGCGTCGGAGGTCTGCTCCACGAGCGCGAGATACGCCTGTGCCAGCAGCGCGTCCTTCGAGCCGTAGTGGTAGCCGATCGAGGCCAGGTTGGTCCCCGACTCCTTCACGATGTCGCGCGCGGTCGTGCGCGCGAACCCCTTCTCCAGCAGGCAGCGCTTGGCGCCTTCGAGCAGATCCTCACGGTGTCCCATACCCCCACCCTACCGCCGATCCATACATGCGTCCTAGACGGATGATTTACACGGACGTACTACACAGCTGTCCTACACGAACGTCCTACACGTTTGTTCTAGACAAGCGTTTAATACGTGTGTACATTCACTCTCATGACGAACTCGACGAGCACCACCCCGACCTCCCGGGCAGGGCGCCGGGAATGGACCGCGCTCGGTGTCCTGATGCTGCCGCTGCTGCTGGTCTCCATGGACGTCTCGGTCCTGTACTTCGCGATCCCCTCGATCAGCGCCGACCTGCGGCCCAGCGGCACCCAGCAGCTCTGGATCTTCGACATCTACGCCTTCGTCCTGGCCGGCCTGCTGATGACGATGGGCTCGCTCGGCGACCGCATCGGCCGCCGCAAGCTGCTGCTGATCGGCGCCGCCGCCTTCGGCACCGCCTCCCTCGTCGCGGCCTACGCCAACAGCGCCGAGACCCTCATCGCGGCCCGAGCGGTCCTCGGCATCGGCGGCGCGACCCTGATGCCCTCGACGATGGCGCTGCTGCGCACGATGTTCACCGACCCCGGCCAGCGCGCGAAGGCGATCGGTCTCTGGTCCGGCGTGATGACCGCCGGCATCGCCCTCGGCTCCGTGCTCAGCGGTGTGCTCGTCCAGTACTTCTGGTGGGGCTCGGTCTTCCTGGTCAACCTGCCCGCGATGGCCCTGCTGCTGGTCCTCGGCCCGTTCCTGCTCCCCGAGTCCAGGAACCCCGCGCCCGGCCGCTTCGACTGGCTGAGCGTCCCGCTCTCCCTGGCCGCCGTCCTGCCGGTGATCTACGGCCTCAAGGAGATCCCCTCCGACGGCTGGCACGTCCAGTACGTCGTCTCGATCGCCGTCGGTCTGGTCTTCGCCGTCCTCTTCGTCCGCCGCCAGCGCACCGCCGAGTCGCCGATGATCTCCCCGGAGCTGTTCCGCGGCCGTGGCTTCGCCCCCTCCGTGGCGCTCAACCTCGTCTCCGCCTTCGGCATGATGGGCTCGGCCTTCTTCACCACGCAGTACCTTCAGTCGGTGCTCGACAAGAGCGCGATGGACGCGGCCCTGTGGTCGCTGCTCCCCTCGGTGCCGATCGGCATGGCGGCCCCGCTGGCGACCTCCCTCGTCCAGAGGGGCGTCAACCGCGCCTACGTCGTCACCGCCGGCTTCGCCCTCGCCGCCGCCGGCTACGGCATGCTCGCCCTGGTCGGTCCCGACGCGCTCTGGCTGATCCTGGCCGCGAGCGGGGTCCTGGCCTCCGGGATCGTCATGGTGATGTCGCAGATCATGGACCTCGCGATGAGCACCGCCCCGGTCGAGAAGGCGGGCGTCGCGTCCTCACTGATGGAGACCGGCGCGGAGTTCGGCGGCGCGCTGGGCATGGCCGTCCTCGGCTCCATCGGTACGGCCGTCTACCGCCACGACATGCCCGCCTCGGCCCCGGCCGCGGCGCACGAGACCCTCGGCGGCGCCCTCGCCGTCGCCGCGAAGCTGCCCGGCCACACCGGCGACGCCCTGGCGACCGCGGCCCGGGAGGCCTTCACCAACGGCATGCACGGAGCGGCGGTCGCCGGCGCGGTCCTGCTCCTGGGGGCGGCGTTCGCGGCGGCCAGGACCCTGCGCGGGATCCACGTACCCACCCAGGAGAGCCCGGCGGAGGAGTCCGGCCGGGAGCGGCAGCCGGAGCGGGTCGCCGCCTGAGCCGCCCCGTGGAGAACGCGGGGAGAACGCGGTGATACGCCCCAGAACACGGGAGAACGCGAACGCCGGACGGGCCGAGGATTTCCTCGGCCCGTCCGGCGTTCGCCCCAATGGGGCCCGCGTCAGACCAGGTTGACCGAGCGCGAGGAGGTCGCGCCGATCTCCTCGGCCACCTCCGCCAGCACGCCCGCGGTCACCGTGTCGTCGACCGTCAGGACCGCCAGCGCCTCGCCGCCGGCGACCGCACGCGACACCTGCATGCCGGCGATGTTGATGCCCGCCTCGCCGAAGACCCGGCCCACGGTGCCGACGACGCCCGGACGGTCCTCGTAGCGCAGGACGACCATGTGGTCGGCGAGCGCGAGGTCCACGTCGTAGTCGCCGACCGCGACGATCTTCTGCACGTTCTTCGGGCCGGCCAGCGTGCCGGAGACCGCGACCTCCTCGCCGTCGGAGAGGGTGCCGCGCACGGTGACGACGTTGCGGTGGTCCGCCGACTCCGAGCTGGTCGTCAGACGCACCTCGACCCCGCGCTCCTGCGCGAAGAGCGGCGCGTTGACGTAGGACACGGTCTCGTCGACGACGTCCTCGAACACGCCCTTGAGCGCGGAGAGTTCGAGCACCTTCACATCGTGCTGGGTGATCTCGCCGTACACCTCGACGTCGAGGCGGACCGCGACCTCGCCCGCGAGCGCGGTGAAGATGCGGCCGAGCTTCTCGGCGAGCGGCAGGCCCGGCTTGACGTCCTCGGCGATGACCCCGCCCTGCACGTTGACCGCGTCGGGCACGAGTTCGCCGGCGAGCGCGAGCCGCACCGACCTGGCGACGGCGATGCCCGCCTTCTCCTGCGCCTCGTCGGTCGACGCGCCGAGGTGCGGGGTGGAGACGACCTGGTCGAACTCGAAGAGCGGGGAGTCCGTGCAGGGCTCCTTCGCGTACACGTCGAGGCCGGCGCCGGCCACGCGGCCCTCCTTGAGCGCCGAGTACAGCGCCTCCTCGTCGACGATCCCGCCGCGCGCGGCGTTGACGATCCGCACGGTCGGCTTGACCTTGCGCAGCGCCTCGTCGCCGATGAGACCGAGCGTCTCGGGCGTCTTCGGCAGGTGCACGGTGATGAAGTCGGAGACTTCGAGGAGTTCGTCGAGGGAGAGCACCCTGACGCCCATCTGGGCGGCGCGCGCGGGCTGCACGTAGGGGTCGTAGGCGACGACCTTCATGCCGAAGCCGGACATGCGCTGGGCGACCAGCGCGCCGATGCGGCCGAGGCCGACGACGCCGAGGGTCTTCTCGGCGAGTTCGACGCCGGTGTACTTGCTCCGCTTCCACTCGCCGTTCTTCAGCGCGGCATTGGCCTGCGGGATGTGCCGGGCGGTGGCGAGGAGGAGACCGCAGGCCAGTTCGGCGGCGGTGACGATGTTGGAGGTGGGCGCGTTGACGACCATCACGCCGGCCTTGGTGGCGGCGGAGACGTCGACGTTGTCGAGGCCGACGCCGGCTCGTGCGACGACCTTCAGCTTCCGCGCCGCGGCGATGGCCTCGGCGTCGACCTTGGTCGCCGAACGGATCAGGATCGCGTCCACGTCGGCGATGGCGGGCAGCAGCTCGGCCCGGTCGGCGCCGTTGCAGTGCCTGATCTCGAAGTCCGGGCCGAGGGCGTCCACAGTCGCGGGCGACAGCTCTTCAGCGATGAGTACGACAGGTTTCGAGCTCACGTGAGTCCTCACAGTTCCAATGCGTGCGGACGGCCGTCCCGACGGCCGCAGGCGTGGAGGGTGCTAGCCGCGTGGAAGACGCACGACGCTGTGGGCCTGACGCGTATGTAGTACGGCAGTGTAGTGGCGCCCCGTCGGTCGTCCTCCGCCTCCGCGGAAGGATCACCCGTCCGTGGCCGGACGGGCTGGACGACCCTCGGTTGGCGGGTGTCGCCCGGGTTCGCCGAAGGGGCCGGAGCGGCTCGCTCCGGCCCCTTCGGGCACAAGGCCTACGCCTCGTCGTCCACCCACGACATGAGCTTGCGCAGCTCCTTGCCGGTGGTCTCCAGGAGGCTCTTCTCGTCCTGGCTCTTGTACTCGTTGTACTTCTTCAGGCCGCCGTGGTACTCGGCCATCCAGTTCTTGGCGAACGTGCCGTCCTGGATCTCCGCGAGGACCTGCTTCATCTCGGCCTTGGTGGCGTCGGTGATGATCCGCGGGCCGGTGATGTAGTCGCCCCACTCGGCGGTCTCGGAGACGGACCAGCGCATCTTCTCCAGGCCGCCCTCGTACATGAGGTCGACGATCAGCTTCAGCTCGTGGAGGCACTCGAAGTAGGCGATCTCCGGCTGGTAGCCGGCCTCGGTCAGCGTCTCGAAGCCCGCCTTGACCAGCGCCGCGGTGCCACCGCACAGGACGGCCTGCTCGCCGAAGAGGTCGGTCTCGGTCTCCTCGGTGAAGGTCGTCTTGATGACGCCGGCACGGGTGCCGCCGATGCCCTTCGCGTACGACAGGGCGAGCTCGAAGCCGTTGCCGGTCGCGTCCTGCTCGACGGCCGCGATACACGGAACGCCGCGGCCCTCCTCGTACTGGCGGCGCACCAGGTGGCCCGGGCCCTTGGGGGCGACCATGCAGACGTCGATGCCGGCCGGCGGCTTGATGAAGCCGTAGCGGATGTTCAGGCCGTGCCCGAAGAAGAGCGCGTCGCCGTCCTTCAGGTTGTCCTTGATGGACTCCTCGTAGACCTGCGCCTGGATCGGGTCCGGCACCAGGATCATGATGACGTCGGCCTCGGTGGCGGCCTCGGCGGGCGTCACCACGCGCAGGCCCTGCTCCTCGGCCTTCGCCTTGGACTTGGAGCCCTCGTGGAGACCGACCCGGACGTCGACGCCCGAGTCACGCAGCGACAGCGCGTGGGCGTGGCCCTGGCTGCCGTAGCCGATGACCGCGACCTTGCGGCCCTGGATGATGGACAGGTCTGCGTCGGCGTCGTAGAACAGCTCGGCCACTATGGGTTCTCTCCTTGGTGTGCAGGTGTCGCGTCCCACCGTATGACGGTGGAGGGAAGGGAGGTTTCGGGGTCTCGGAATGCGGGCGTCACGCGGAGCGGTCGAGGGCGCGCAGCGACCGGTCGGTGATCGAGCGCGCGCCGCGGCCGATGGCGATCGTGCCGGACTGGACCAGCTCCTTGATGCCGTACGGCTCCAGCATCTTGAGCATGGCGGTCAGCTTGTCGCTGCTGCCCGTGGCCTCGACGGTGACGGCCTCCGGGGAGACGTCGACCGTCTTGGCGCGGAACAGCTGGACGATCTCGACGATCTGGGAGCGCGTCTCGTTGTCGGCGCGCACCTTCACCAGAACGAGTTCGCGCTGAACGGCCGCTCCGGCCTCCAGCTCCACGATCTTCAGCACGTTGACGAGCTTGTTGAGCTGCTTGGTGACCTGTTCGAGGGGGAGCGCCTCGATCACGTTGACGACGATGGTGATGCGGGAGATGTCGGGGTGCTCGGTGACGCCGACGGCGAGCGAGTCGATGTTGAAGCCGCGCCGGGAGAACAGGGCGGTGATCCGGGCGAGGACGCCGGGCTTGTTCTCCACCAGGACGGAGAGCGTGTGCTTGGACATTTCTCTTTCGTCTCTCTCGCTCAGTCGTCTTCGTTGTCGCCGAAGTCGGGGCGGACGTCCCGGGCGAACATGACCTCGTCGTTGGAGGTGCCGGCGGCGACCATGGGCCACACCATCGCGTCCTCGTGGACGATGAAGTCGATCACGACGGGGCGGTCGTTGATCGAGTTCGCCTCCTCGATGACCTTGTCGAGGTCGTCGGCGGACTCGCAGCGGATCGCGTAACAGCCCATCGCCTCCGACAGTTTGACGAAGTCGGGGACGCGGGTGCCGGCGCTGGGCTGCTTGCCGTCCGCGCCGGGGCCGCTGTGCAGCACGGTGTTGGAGTACCGCTGGTTGTAGAAGAGGGTCTGCCACTGGCGGACCATGCCGAGGGCGCCGTTGTTGATGATGGCGACCTTGATCGGGATGTTGTTGAGGGCGCAGGTGGTGAGTTCCTGGTTGGTCATCTGGAAGCAGCCGTCGCCGTCGATCGCCCAGACCGTACGGTCCGGGACGCCGGCCTTGGCGCCCATCGCGGCCGGGACCGCGTACCCCATGGTTCCGGCGCCGCCGGAGTTCAGCCAGGTCGCGGGCTGCTCGTACTGGATGAAGTGGGCGGCCCACATCTGGTGCTGGCCGACGCCGGCCGTGAAGATCGTTCCCTCCGGGGCGAGTTGGCCGATGCGCTCGATGACCTGCTGCGGGGAGAGCGAGCCGTCGGCCGGCTGGTCGTAGCCGAGCGGGTACGTCTCGCGCCACCGGCTCAGCTCCTTCCACCAGGCGGTGCAGTCGCCCCGGTGGCCCTCGCTGTGCTCCTTCTGCACGGCCTGGACCAGGTCGGCGATGACCTCGCGGGCGTCACCGACGATCGGCACGTCGGCCTCGCGGTTCTTGCCGATCTCGGCCGGGTCGATGTCCGCGTGGACGATCTTGGCGTACGGCGCGAAGCTGTCGAGCTTGCCGGTGACGCGGTCGTCGAAGCGGGCGCCGAGGGCGACGATCAGGTCGGCCTTCTGCAGCGCGGTGACGGCGGCCACGGAGCCGTGCATGCCCGGCATGCCCAGGTGGAGGTCGTGGGTGTCGGGGAACGCGCCGAGCGCCATCAGGGTGGTGGTGACGGGCGCCCCGGTCAGCTCCGCGAGGACCTTCAGCTCCGCGGTGGCATGCGCCTTGAGGACGCCACCGCCGACGTAGAGGACGGGCCGCTTGGCGGAGGTGATCAGCTTGGCGGCCTCGCGGATCTGCTTGGCGTGCGGCTTGGTCACCGGCCGGTAGCCGGGCAGGTCCATGACCGGCGGCCAGGAGAAGGTCGTCTTCGCCTGGAGGGCGTCCTTGGCGATGTCGACCAGGACCGGGCCCGGACGTCCGGTGGAGGCGATGTGGAACGCCTGCGCGATGGTGCGCGGGATGTCCTCGGCCTTGGTGACGAGGAAGTTGTGCTTGGTGACGGGCATCGTGATGCCGACGATGTCCGCCTCCTGGAAGGCGTCCGTGCCGATCGCCTTCGCGGCGACCTGGCCGGTGATCGCGACCATCGCCACGGAGTCCATGTGGGCGTCGGCGATCGGCGTGACCAGGTTGGTGGCGCCGGGGCCCGAAGTGGCCATGCAGACACCGACCTTGCCGGTGGCCTGCGCGTAGCCGGTGGCCGCGTGGCCGGCTCCCTGCTCGTGCCGGACCAGGACGTGGCGCACCCGTTGGGAGTCCATCAGCGGGTCATAGGCGGGGAGGATCGCGCCGCCGGGAATGCCGAATACCGTGTCGGCCCCGACTTCTTCGAGAGAGCGGATGAGGGACTGCGCGCCCGTGACGTGCTCGGGGGCGGACTGCTGTCCTCCGGATCGGGGCCGCGGCTGCGGATGGGCCCCGGTGGCCTGCTCGGTCATCGTCAGTCTCTTCTCGATGCTGAGGGTTTTTGCGAGGTTCGTACGGTGTTCTGCCGTTGACCGGCAGGTGTCTGTGCAACAAAAAACCCCTCGTGCCGTGAGGCAAGCGAGGGGAGCGCGCCGGGTGCGGTCGCTGGGAGTTCCGGGTCCGTCCGGATGTCACCAGCTTCAGCCGACGCGCTGTCCAAGTACGAGAATTCGGGTGCGCATGGCATTGACCCTCCCCCCGGCACGCCTCGACTGTCAAGTGGGTGGGACGGGAGTCTCATTATGTGAGCGAAGGGCCGTTCCACCGCCCAGAACGGCGGCCACCCCACTGGTGTACACCCCCGCGCTCCGTTCCATCACCCGTTCCCCTCCCCCGCCCGCGAAGACGGGCTCGGCCGGGCCGCGCGGCACCGGATAGTGGGCCCGCGCCAGCGCCCGGCGCAGCCGGTGCTCCTCCAGCGGTCCGGAGAAGGCCATGCCCTGTCCGTGGGTACAGCCCATCGCGCGCAGGGCGACCACCTGTTCCGGCAGGTCCACCCCGTCGGCCACGGAGTGCAGCCCGAGGTCTCCGGCGATCCGCAGCAGCCCGCTGGTGATCTTGTGCAGCCGCGCGGACTCGACGACGCCCTCGACCAGGCCGCGGTCGAGTTTCAGTACGTCCACCGGGAGCCGGCGCAGCGCGGTGATCGCCGCGTAGCCGCTGCCGAAGCCGTCCAGCGCGATCCGGACGCCGAGCCGCCGCAGCGCGTTGAGCCGCCGCTCCAACTCGTCCAGGGAGACCCGGGGATCGGTGTCGGAGAGCTCGATCACCAGCGACCCGGAGGGCAGGCCGTGCCGGGTGAGCAGCGCCTCGACGGAGCCCAGCGGCATCGAGCGGTCCAGCAGCCGCCGGGCGCTCATCCGTACGGCCACCGGCACGGCGAGTCCGGTCGCGGCCCGCTCCGCCGCCTGCCGCACGGCCTCCTCCAGCATCCAGCGGCCGAGTTCGGCCGTCCGGTCGCTGTCCTCGGCCACCCGCAGGAACTCGGCGGGTGTGAAGAGGACGCCCTGCGAGGAGCGCCAGCGTGCCTGCGCGGAGACCGACGCGATCCGGCCGTCCGCCAGGGAGACCACGGGCTGGTGCAGCAGCGCGAACTCGCCGTCGTGCAGCGCCGCCCGCAGCCGCGTGGCCAGCTCCGCCTTCCGTACGACGTCCTGCTGCATCTGCGGGGCGTACAGCTCGACCCGGCCCTTGCCGGCGCCCTTGGCGCGGTACATCGCGAGGTCCGCGTTGCGCAGCAGTTCGCCGGCGCCGAGGCCGGGTTCGGCGAAGGCGACGCCGATGGAGGCGGCGACGCGGACATCGTTGCCGTCGATGAGGTAGGGCTGGGACAGGGTGACTCTCAGGCGGTCGGCGAGGTCCATGATGTGCCGCTCGCGGGCGGCGCGGTCCCGGGTGCCGTCGCCGACGATCAGGGCCGCGAACTCGTCGCCGCCGAGCCGGGAGGCGGTGTCGCCGTAGCGGACCGCGTCGTGGAGCCGGCGGGCGGCCTGGATGAGGAGTTCGTCGCCGGCCTGGTGGCCGATCGTGTCGTTGACCCCCTTGAAGCCGTCGAGGTCGATGAAGAGGACGGCGGTGCCCCGGTCGGTGGAGCGGCGGCCGGAGAGCGCCTGCTGGACGCGTCTGGTGAACAGGGCGCGGTTGGGCAGGTCGGTGAGCGGGTCGTGTTCCGCGTTGTGCTGCAACTGGGCCTGGAGGCGCACCCGTTCGGTCACGTCCCGGCTGTTGAAGATCAGGCCGCCGTGGTGGCGGTTGACGGTGGACTCGACGTTGAGCCAGCTTCCGCCGCTCTCGGCCTCGCCGGAGCGGGAGGTGCCCCCGTCGCCGGAGCGGAAGCGGCACTCGATGCGGGTGGTGGGTTCCTCCGCGGGGCTGGCGGCGAGGAAGCGGCGCACTTCGTGCACCACGCAGCCCAGGTCCTCCGGGTGGATGAGCGAGGCGAGTTCGGTCCCGACGAGTTCGTCCGCCGGGCGGCCGTAGACGCCGGCGGCGGCCGGGGAGACGTAGCGCAGGATGCCGTTCGGCGCGGCGATCATGATGACGTCGCTGGAGCCCTGGACCAGGGAGCGGAAGTGGTTCTCCTTCTGGGCCAGTTCCTGGGTGAGGGTGATGTTGTCGAGCAGCATGATGCCCTGGCGCACGACGAGGGCGAGCACCACGCAGCCGGCGGTGATCAGTACCACGCGGTCGACGCTGTGGCCGTTGAGCACGTTGTACAGGACGCCCAGCGTGCAGACGGCCGCGGCGAGGTACGGGGTGAGCGCGGCCAGCGAGCCGGCGATCGGCCGGGTGACCGGGTACCGGATGTGGTCGGCGCCCGGCACGGGTGCGGGGTGCGGGCCGCCGGACCGTCCGCCGGGCACGTGCTCGTGGACCACGCGGGTGTGCCCGGTCTCCTCCCCCTGCGGGTACCGGGGGGCCGCCCAGGGGGCGTACGCCAGGAGCAGCGAGCCGGCGAACCAGCCCGCGTCGAGCAACTGCCCCGAGTGGTACCGGTTGTGCAGCAGCGGCGAGGTGAACAGGGCGTCGCACATCACGGTCAGGGCGAGCGCGCCGATCGCGGTGTTCACCGCGGCGCGGTTCACCGGCGAGCGGCGGAAGTGCAGCGCCAGCACCATGCTCACGAGGGCGATGTCCAGCAGCGGGTACGCCAGCGACAGGGCGGTGTGCGCGACGCTGGGCCCGTCGAACCTGGCCGCCTGGGCGAGCGCGAGGCTCCACGAGATGGTGAGCAGGGAGCCGCCGATCAGCCAGGCGTCGAGGGCGAGACAGACCCAACCGGCCTTGGTGACCGGCCGTTTGGCGAGGACGAGGAGGCCCACGATGGCGGGCGGGGCGAAGCAGAGGAAGAACAGGTCGGCGCAGCTGGGGCTGGGCACGGCGCGGTGCAGCACCACCTCGTACCAGCCCCACACCGCGTTGCCCAGGGCGGCCATCGCGGACGAGAGCGAGAAGAGCAGCCAGGCCGGCCGGAAGCGGATACGGCGGCTGCGCGCGTAGAGGAAGCACGAGACGGCGGCGCTGCCGGCCGCGGCGCTCAGGCCGAAGTCGCCCATGATCCGGGCGAGTTGGGCCGAGCCCCAGTCGAGCGCGGAACCGACGGCGTATCCCGCGCAGACCAGGGCCAGGGCCAGTTGCTGCACCGTGCTTCCCGCACTGCCGGGAGCCGGCGTGCGGGGCAGCCGCGCTCCGGGCGCGGGCTGCGGTCGCAGCGCTCCGTCAAGGGTGGTCGTGGGCGACGGCGGCGCGGTCACCGGACCCTCCTGGCGCTTACCGCTCCGGGGTCCCTCGGGTCCCGGGGCGCCGGATGCGCGTGCTGGTGGCGGCCGCTGTGCCCGTGGTGGTGATGGTGGTGACTGTTGTGCGAGCCGTGTGCGCCGTGACAGCCGTGACTCGCGTGGTGGCCGCGCCGGTGCGCGGCAGTGCGCCAGGGTCGCCGTCGGCGGCCCCGCCGCGTCGGATCGCCCGTCCATAGACCGTGCATCGCCCGTCGCCCCCCTCACACACTGAGATTCCGTCCCCGGCGCCGAACGGTGCGCGGCGCAGCCCCTGTCGGGACGATACACCAGTCTCGTCACTCAGGGACATAGTTCCTCTACGCTCCGTAACGGACGATGGTGCCGCAAGTACGCGCCGCTTCCAGGGGGTTGCGGAAAGCCTCGGAAGTGGAGGCTGAGCGCCCGGCCCTCGCGGACTACCTCACCGTCTCGCCCGTAGTAAGGATCACGTTGCGCAACGGCCTCCGGTTCACGAAACGGTCCAACTGGTCGACGATCAGACGTTTGGCGCGCGGCAGGAAAGCCGAAGTGGGCCCTCCGACGTGCGGAGAGATGAGCACGCCCGGCGCCTGCCACAACGGGTGGCCCGGGGGCAGCGGTTCGGGGTCGGTGACGTCCAGGGCGGCGGTGATCCGGCCGCTCCCCACCTCGGCGAGGAGCGCCTCGGTGTCGACGACCGGCCCGCGGGCCACGTTGACCAGCAGCGCGCCGTCCTTCATGCGGGCCAGGAACGCGGCGTCGACCAGATGCCGGGTGGTCTCGGTGAGGGGCGTGGAGAGGATGACGACGTCCGCCTCCGGGAGAAGCGCCGGGAGGTCGGCGAGCGGGTGCACGGGGCCGCGCTCCGTGGTGCGCGCGGAGCGCGCGACGCGCGCCACCCGCGCGACCTCGAACCCGGTGAGCCGGTCCTCGATGGCGGAGCCGATGGCTCCGTAGCCGACGATCAGGACGGAACGGTCGGCGAGGGCGGGCCGGAAACCGCCGAGCCACTCCTGCCTGTCCTGCGCCCGCACGAAGTCGGGGACACCGCGCAGTGAGGCCAGGACCAGCGTCAGGGCGAGTTCGCCGGTGCTCGCCTCGTGCACCCCGCGCGCATTGCACAACCGCACCCCGGGACGCAGGTACTTGAGGCCCGGCTGCACGTGGTCGACGCCGGCCGACAGCGTCTGTACGACCTGGACCGCGCGCATCCCGGGCAGGGGCCGCAGGCCGGTCTCACCGGACTTCATGTACGGCACGACGTAGAGCGCGCACTCGGCCGGATCCGCCGGGAACTCCTCGCCCCCGTCCCAGAACCGGTAGGCGGGCCCCTCGGGGAGCCCCTCGATCTGGTCCGGCGGGATGGGCAGCCACACGTCAGAAGTCATGGTCAGGAGGCTATGTCAGGGCGATGCGCGCGCAGAGGTTAGGTTGGGTGCCGGGAGAGGAAGGGTCGCGAGCAGGTGGAGTGCAGGACGATCGGCGCGGGGGCACTCGCGATGGGGGCCGTCGGACTCGGCTGTATGCCGATGAACTGGGCCTACAGCGGCTCCCGGCAGCGGGGCGACGAGTCGCTGAGAGCCGTGCACCGGGCACTCGACCAGGGGCCGACGCTTCTGGACACCGCCGACATGTACGGCCCGTTCACCAACGAGCTGCTGTTGGGGCGGGTGTTGAGGGAGCGGCGGCGGGACGCGTTCGTGTCGACCAAGGTCGGCCTGCTCGTGGGCGAGCAGCACATCGTGGCCAACGGCCGCCCCGGGTACGTGAGAAGAGCGTGCGACGCCTCGCTGCGCCGGCTCCAGACGGATGTGATCGACCTCTACCAGTTGCACCGCGCCGACCCCGAGGTCCCGGTCGAGGAGACCTGGGGCGCCATGGCCGATCTCGTACGGGCGGGAAAGGTAAGGGCGTTGGGGCTCTGCGCGGTGGGTGCTCGCTCCGGACGGCGGCCGGGAGCGCGGCTCCATGACGGAACGATCCGCCAACTGGCGCGCGTACAGCAGGTGTTCCCGGTGAGCGCGGTGGAGGCCGAGCTGTCGGTGTGGTCACCGGAGGCGCTGGAGGCGCTGCTGCCGTGGTGTGCGGCGCGCGGGGTGGGGTTCCTCGCGGCGATGCCGCTCGGCAACGGTTTCCTGACCGGCACGCTGACTCCCGGCGAGGGGTTCGAACCGGACGACGTACGGGCCCGGCATCCCCGTTTCACGGCCGAGATGATGGCGGCGAACCAACCGATCGTGGTCGGGCTGCGCCGGGTGGCCGAGCGGCACGGCGAGCGGGTGACGGCCGCCCAGGTGGCGCTGGCATGGGTGCTGGCGCAGGGGCGGCAGGTGGTGGCGGTGCCGGGCGCCAAGCACGAGCGGTGGGTGGCCGAGAACGCGGGGGCGGCGGCGCTGCGGCTGACGCCGGAGGATCTCGCGGAGATCGCGGAGCTGCCGGCGGCGCTGGGGTCGTGGGACTGACGGCTCGATCGTGCGTCGGAGTGCGGTGACCGGGAACCCGGGCGGCGCGGGCGGTGTATGACAGGAAGAAGCCGCCGCGTCGAAGGGACCCCGATCGTGCGACATCGAGCCGTGCCGGCCGTACTGGCCGCCTCTGCCCTCCTGCTGACGGCCGCCTGCTCCGCCGGCGGCGGAGGCGGACCGGGCGCGGCCCCTTCGTCCGTCCCGTCGTCCGGTGGTACGGCGACGGCTGCGGCCCCCTCCACTCGGGCGACCGAACAGGCCCCGCCGGCCAAGGGCACGGTGAAGGTGGTGCGCACGCTCGCCGAGGGCCTGAAGACCCCCTGGGCGCTCGCCCCGCTGCCCGGGGGCGACCTGCTCGTCTCCTCCCGCGACGACGGGACGATCACCCGGGTGGCCGGGAAGACCGGCGGGAAGACGGTGCTCGGCACGGTCTCCGGGGTCTCCCCGGCCGGCGAGGGCGGCCTGCTGGGCATCGCGCTCTCCCCGGGGTACGCCTCGGACCACATGATCTACGCGTACTTCACCTCAGCCTCCGACAACCGCATCGTGCGACTGCTCTACGACGCGAAGAAGCCCGCCGGTGAGCAGCTCGGCGCCCCGGACACCGTCTTCAAGGGCATCCCCAAGGGCTTCATCCACAACGGCGGGCGGATCGCGTTCGGCCCGGACGGGATGCTGTACGCGGGCACCGGTGAGAGCGGACAGCGAGGGCTCGCGCAGGACAGGAAGTCGCTGGGCGGCAAGATCCTGCGGCTGACCCCGGAGGGCGACCCGGCCCCGGGCAATCCCTTCCCGGGCTCACCGGTGTACAGCTACGGCCACCGCAATGTGCAGGGTCTCGCCTGGGACCCGCAACAGCGGCTCTACGCCTCGGAGTTCGGACAGGACACCTGGGACGAACTGAACGCGATCAAGCCGGGCGCCGACTACGGCTGGCCGGTGGTCGAGGGCAGGTCCGGCGATCCGAAGTACCAGAACCCGATCGCCCAGTGGCACACGGACGACGCCTCCCCCAGCGGTCTCGCCTACGTGCGGGGTTCGCTGTGGATGGCGGGGCTGAAGGGGACACGGCTGTGGCGTGTCCCGCTGAAGGGCACGGAGGCGGCGGCGGCCCCGCAGTCCTTCCTCAAGGGAACGTACGGCCGGCTGCGCGCGGTCGTCCCGGCGGGCGACGACAGGCTGTGGGTCACCACCAGCAACACGGACGGGCGGGGCACGCCTAAGCCGGGGGACGACCGGATTCTGGAGCTGGAGGTGTCGTAGCGGCGGAGGGGTTGTCGTCGTGGGCGGCCGGGTCCTCCGGATCACCGTCAGGGCGGCCGGGACGACCGTCCGGGCCGCCCGGGTGGCTTGAGCCGCCCGCTTGACCCGGTTCGTCCGCTTGGTCCGAGCCGTTCGCTTGGTCCGAGCCGTCTGCGTCGTCCGCGTGGTCCGCGTGGTCCGGGTCGTTCGGATGGCCGGCCCCGTCCTCCAGGCGTACGACGACCCGGCCGGACTCCAGGTCTATCGGTCCGCGGCCGGAATCACCGTCCCCGACGTCGACCCGGGTCAGCGCGAGCCGGTTCGCCTCGTCCTGGGTGTGCTTGCGGCCCGGCGCGAACAGCTCCTCGAACATGTTGAACACGGTGCCTCCCCGTTGCCCGTTCCCTCCACCGTACGTCTCATCCCGCCGGACGGGCGATGAGCGGGTCGGGCGGGAAGAGCCCCAGCCGGTGCGCGACGGCCGCGGCCTCCCCTCGTCCCGAGACGCCGAGCTTGCCCAGGATGTTCGAGACGTGGACGCTGGCCGTCTTCGGGGAGATGAAGAGTTCCTCCGCGATCTGCCGGTTGGTGCGGCCGGCCGAGACCAGGCGCAGCACGTCCCGTTCCCTGCTGGTGAGGCCGAGGGCCGCCACCGGGTCGGTGGCCGCCGGTGCCCGCGCGGGAACCCGGGCGAGGGCCAGTCGGGCGCGCTGGGCGAGCCGCGCGACGGACGCGGTGAGCGGGCGGGCGCCGAGGTGGCCGGCGACGGCACCGGCCAGCCGGAGCAGGTCGGTGGCGCGGTCGCGTTCGTCGTCGCCGCCGTCGGGGTCGGCGAGGAGGGCCTCGGCGAGGCGGTGCCGGACGCGGGCGAGGTCGTAGGGGCGGTCGAGGGGTTCGAAGGCGGTGACCACCTCGGACCAGTCCTCCGGGCGGGCGCACCCCTCGGCGTGCCGGAGTTCGGCGCGGACCCAGCGTTCGTGGGCGCGCCAGACGGGGACGTTGGCGGCCAGGCGGCCGGCGGCCTCGCGGAGGCGTCGGAGCGCCTCCGGCCGGCCCGGCGCGGCGGCGGGCACTCCGGGGGCACGGGCCTCCACCTCGGCGGCGGTGCGCAGCAGGGGCCAGGCGTCGCGCTGGGCGCCCGGCGGGAGGCCGGCGCGCAGGACGCCTTCGAGTTCGGCGCGGGCATCGTCCAGGCGGCCCTCGGCGCCTGCGATGCCGATCGCGATGCCCACGAGGGGCAGCAGATGCTGGGGGCTGTCGTCATGGGTGCCGAAGTGCTTCCGCGCCGCCGCGAGTTGGCGTGCCGCTTCGGGCAGATTGCCTCGGGCGAGGGCGAGTTCGGCGCGGAGGCGGGCGTGGAAGCCGCGGGGCTGGGCGCTCAGGCCGACCCGCTCGGCCTGGGTCGCGGCCTCGGCCGCCTCGTCCCAACGGCCCAGCGTGTAAAGGGACTCGGCGAGGTTGCCCCAGATCCAGGCCTCCTTGTCGAGGAGCCCGTACCGGCGGGTGAAGGCGATGCCCGCCTCCAGGACCGGTACCGCCTCGCGGGAGCGGCCGATCGATTCGAGCGCGGACGGCAGGTTGACGTAGCTGCGGCTGGCGACGGAGGAGAGGCCGTCGTGGACCGTCCGCTTGTTGATCTCGACCATCTCGGCGAGTCCGGCCTCGACGTCACCGGACTCGATCATCAGGCCGCCCAGGGTGAGGCGGCCGTCCATCTCGATCTCGTGGGCGCCCACCATCCGCGCGTACTCGACCGCGCGCTCGGCGGCCGTGTAGGCCTCCGGTCCCGGCACATGGACCATGGACCAGTTGGCGACGCTGACCAGCACCTCGGCGTGCACCTCGGAGGGCGGCAGACCGCGTACGAGCTCCTGGGCGGTGGCCAGTTCGGGCCAGCCGTCGCCGCGGGCCTGGGCCCGGACCAGACGGGAGCGCTGGACCCAGAACCAGGCGGCGCGCAGCGGATCGCCCTCGTCCTCCAGGAGCCGCAGGGCCCGCTTGATGATCTTCAGGGCGCGCTCGCGCTCCCCGCAGAGCCGGCCCGCGACGGCGGCCTCGGCCATCAGGTCGAGGTAGCGCAGCGGCGCGGCCTCGGGCTCGCAGCCGGCGGCGGTCCCGCCGCGCCGTTCGGAGAGCGGCGGCGGGTAGGCCTCGACGCAGTCGGCGGGCCGCAGTTGGCCGCGTACGGTCTCGGGGGCCGCGTCCCACAGCTCCATCGCCCGCTCCAGGAACCGGAGTTGCTCCGAGTGGGCGTGCCGGCGGCGGGCCGCGACGGAGGCGTCGAGGACGGCGGGCAGCGCCTTGGCGGGGTCGTGGGCGTGGTACCAGTAGGTGGCCAGCCGCATGACGCGTTCGCCGGCGGGGACGAGCGTGGGGTCGGCCTCCAGGGCTTCGGCGTAACGGCGGTTGAGGCGGGAGCGCTCGCCGGGCAGCAGGTCGTCGCTGACGGCCTCGCGGACCAGGGAGTGGCGGAAGCGGTAGCCGTCGCCCCCGGGCGCGGGCATCAGGATGTTGGCGCCCACGGCGGCCCGCAGCGCCTCGATGAGGTCGTCCTCGGAGAGCCGGGCCACGGCGGCGAGCAGCGGGTGCTCGACGGTGGAGCCGCCCTCGGCGACGATCCGGGTGACCCGCTGGGCGCTCTCGGGCAGTGACTCCACGCGGACCAGGAGCAGATCGCGCAGCGAGTCGGTGAGGCCGGTGCGGCAGCCCTCGTGGGCGGCGACGGCGAGTTCCTCGACGAAGAAGGCGTTGCCGTCGGAGCGTTCGAAGATCTGGTCCACCTGGGCGGCGGGCGGTTCGGCGGCGAGGATGCCGGCGATCTGGCGGCTCACCTCGTCCCGGTTGAAACGGGCCAGCTCGATCCGGCGGACGGTGCGCAGCCGGTCCAGCTCGGCGAGCAACGGCCGCAGGGGGTGGCGGCGGTGGATGTCGTCGGCGCGGTAGGTGGCCAGGACGAGGAGGCGGCCGGTGCGCAGCGTACGGAAGAGGTAGGTGAGGAGGTGGCGGGTGGAGGCGTCCGCCCAGTGCAGGTCCTCCAGGGCGACGACCACCGTGCGGTGGGCGGCGGCGCGCTCCAGGAGACGGGCGGTGAGCTCGAAGAGGCGGGCCAGGCCCTCCTCGTCGGGCCGGCCGTGGCCCCGGGCGGCGGGCGCCTCGCCGAGCTCGGGCAGCAGCCGGGCCAGCTCCTCCTCCTGTCCCGACGCGGCGGCGGCCAGTTCGGCGGGGAGTTGGCGGCGCAGGGCGCGCAGGGCGGTGGAGAACGGCGCGAACGGCAGTCCGTCGGCGCCGATCTCGACACAGCCGCCGAGGGCGACGACGGCGCCCTGACGGCAGGCGGCGGTGGCGAACTCCTCCACGAGCCGGGTCTTGCCGACGCCGGCCTCACCGCCGAGCAGCAACGCCTGCGGCTCGCCCGCGGCAGCGCGGGCGAGCGCGTCGTTCAGTGTGTCCAGTTCGTCGGCGCGGCCGACGAAGACGGGACTGACGGACCGGGTTTCCACGGGTGCGAGCATCGCACGCGGGTCTGACAATCCGGCACCGGTTTTCGCCGCCCCGCCCTGCGCACGACCCCGCCCGGCAGACTTACCGGCCACGGACATCATCCTCGGCCGACCTCCAACTGTTTTGGCGCAGCCGGGAGTTCGGCGCTCGGCCGGCCCTCGGGGCAGCACTTCCGAGGCCGCGGATCCCGGGCCGGGGGCCTCGCGGGCGGGCACCGCCCGGTCCGACGCTCGCGGGCCGGGCGCCCCTCGGCCGGACGGTTGCGGGCCGGGCGCCCCTCGGTCCGACGGTCGCGGGCCGGAGGCAGCCGGGCCGGGTGTCGTCAGGGCGGGAGTCGTCGGGGCGGGCACGTCACGGGCGTCTCGTCGCCCCCCGGCGTTCACCACGCGCGGGCGAACCTGGGGCGGCGGGGGCGGTCGGTGTGCGGGTCCTCCTCGGCGGCTCGTAGGGCCTCGTCGCGGCGGGCGGCGCGGCGGCCTTGGACGGCCTCGCGGGCCAGCCGCTCGTCGGCGGCCCGACGGCGCAGTTCGGCGGAACGGATCTGGTGGAGTTCGTACTCGTACATGACGGAGTCCCTCGGCGGAGTGCGGTTTCTGGCCTCGCTCGGTGCGATGCCACGACCTTCGTCTCCCAGGGGGGTCCGCCACATCGGGAGAGTTCCGCATCTTGCGGGACCGGACGGGCCTCAGACGTGCGTAAGGGGTCCCGGGCCGCTCCGTAAGCATGCTTACGGAGCGGCGGGGTGTGCTGCGCGGGGCGCGGGGGCGGACGCGGGGACC
>NZ_JBEXET010000055.1:0-43918 GCF_040606415.1 Streptomyces sp. NPDC005423
ACCGCCGACAAGCACATGGAGGGCGTCCGGCTCACCCGCTGGCTGCTCTCCCCGCTGCCGACCTTCCTGCTCTGGCGCCGGATGAAGCTGTGGGAGCTGCGCTCCTACGAGCAGGTCATCAAGCTCGAACAGGAACGTCTCGTCTACCAGGCCCGCCTGCACTCCCGCTTCGGCCGCGCCTGGCGCCGCAAGGCCCCGGTCGAGTCCCTGATGCCCCTGCGGCTCGCCCGCTACGGCGTCCCGCTGACGGAGACGGCCCCCTCGGGTCTGGCGGCGGCCGGCATCGAGCCCGCGCTGCTCCCGCCCGCGCCGCAGCCCGCCCTGGATCCGGCCGGCCCCGTCCCGGCCGGCCGCGCCCGCGAGACGGCGCCCGCCATACCCGACGGCGGGCCGGCCGTCCGCGAGCAGCGTCCCGCGCTCCCAGCGGACGAGCCCCCCGAGCCGCAGGACTACACCGAGCCGCAGAACCCGTGGCTCCAGGCGCGGGACCCCCAGTCCATCGCGTACCACGGCGGCTACGACCCGACGTACGACCCGGAGGCCGCGTACACCCAGTGGTACGAGGAGCAGCAGCAGGCCGAGGAGTTCGAGGCCCAGCAGCAGGAACAGCAGCAGCAGGCCCAGCGGTACGAGGTACGGCAACGGGCCGAACAGCCGCCGTTTCCGCGGCAGCAGGGGCTCCCGCGGCAGTACGAGGAGCCGCCGGTCCTCGCGCCGGAACCGTCTTCGGAGGACACGGGTACGTTCCCCATCCCGTCGGGGCCGGGCCGTACGCGTGAGCTGGGCGCGGGCGGCGGCTCGGAGCCGACCGAGGAGGACTACTACCTGGTCTTCAAGAAGTCGATAGACGGCAGCTACCCGACCTCGGGCCAGTACCGGGGCGACGTGGAGGCGACGTACGGCATCACGCTCCCGCAGCGCGAGGCCGACCGCATGGTGAACCGCTTCACCAACCGCCACACGGCGGAACTCCAGGAGGACCACATCGCGTAGCGGCGGACGCCCGGAGCGGACGACCGGCGCGGCGAACGACCGAGGGGGCCCTCGCCATGAGGGCCCCCTCGTCGTGTCGCCGTGCAGCCGTGTCGCCGTGCGGCTGCCGGGTTACTCCCCGAGGAGGTTACGCACCCGGTCCTGGCCCACCGCGAGCAGCAGCGTGGGCAGCCGCGGCCCGGTGTCGCGCCCGACCAGCAGGTGGTAGAGGAGCGCGAAGAACGCGCGCTGCGCGGTCTTGATCTCGGGCGGGAGTTCCTTGGGCGTGGCGTCCGGGGAGAAGCCTGCCTGGATCTTGGGAACGCCGTAGACGAGGTGGCTGAGGCCGTCCAGCGACCAGTGGTCGGCGAGGCCGTCGCGGAGCAGGCGCAGGGACTCGCGGCCCTGCTCGTCGAGGGACTTGAGGAGTTCGGCGTCGGGTTCGTCCCGTACGACGGTCCGCTGCTCGGCGGGGACCTGGGTGTTGATCCAGGCCTCCGCCTTGTCGAGCCGGGGCCGTACCGCGTCGAGGGAGACCAGCGGGTCGGCGGGGTCCAGCTCGCTCAGGATGCGCAGCGCCTGGGTCTGGTCGCCGCTGGTGATGTCGGCGACGGACGCGAGGGTCCGGTACGGCAACGGGCGGGGCGTACGCGGCAGTTCACCGGCGGCCGTGCCCACCGCGCGGGAGTGCGCGGCGATGTCGGCCGGCAGGGAGGAGCCCGCGGCCACCTTCGCGTCGAGCTTGTCCCACTCGTCGTAGAGGCGCTGGATCTCCTGGTCGAAGGCGATCTTGAAGGACTGGTTGGGGCGGCGGCGGGCGTAGAGCCAGCGCAGCAGCTGCGGTTCCATGATCTGGAGGGCGTCGGCCGGGGTGGGGACCCCGCCCTTGCTGCTGGACATCTTGGCCATGCCGCTGATGCCGACGAAGGCGTACATCGGCCCGATGGGCCGCTCACCGCCGAAGATGGAGACGATCTCGCCGCCGACCTGGAAGGACGACCCCGGGGACGAGTGGTCGACCCCGCTCGGCTCGAAGACGACGCCCTCGTAGGCCCAGCGCATCGGCCAGTCGACCTTCCAGACCAGCTTGCCGCGGTTGAACTCGCTGAGCCGGACGGTCTCGGTGAAGCCGCACGCGTCACAGGTGTACGACAGCTCGGTGGTGTCGTCGTCGTACGCGGTGACGGTGGTGAAGTCCTTGCCGCAGCCGCCGCAGTAGGGCTTGTACGGGAAGTAGCCGGCGGAGCCGGCCGAGCCGTCGTCCTCGGCGGCGGCGCCGGAGCCCTCGACGGCCTCCAGCTCGGCCTCGTCGACGGCCTTCTGCTGCTTCTTGGCCGGGGCCTTCTTCGTGCGGTACTGGTCGAGGACGGCGTCGATGTCACCGCGGTGCCTCATGGCGTGCAGGATCTGCTCGCGGTAGACGCCGGAGGTGTACTGCGCGGTCTGGCTGATGCCGTCGAACTCCACGCCCAGCGCGGCGAGCGCCTCGGCCATCGGGGCCTTGAAGTGCTCCGCCCAGTTCGGGTACGACGAACCGGCCGGGGCGGGGACGGAGGTCAGCGGCTTGCCGATGTGCTCGGCCCAGCCGGCGTCGACGCCCGCGACCCCGTTCGGCACCTTGCGGTAGCGGTCGTAGTCGTCCCAGGAGATGAGGTGACGGACCTCGTGGCCCCGGCGGCGGATCTCGTCGGCGACGAGGTGCGGGGTCATGACCTCGCGCAGGTTGCCGAGGTGGATCGGGCCGGAGGGCGAGAGCCCGGACGCGACGACGACCGGTTTCCCCGGGGCCCGGCGCTCCGACTCCTCGATGACCTCGTCCGCGAAACGGGAGACCCAGTCGGTGGTCTCGGTGCTCTGAGCCACGATCGGCACGTCCTTCTTTCTCCGGGGCAGCCGTACGGTCCAGCGGCCAACCCCGTCATTCTCCCAGCTCCGGCGGCAACCACGAAAACGCCTTTCCAGGGACCGGCCCAGGGGCACGGGGAACCGCGCGGCACGCCCCCCCGGGCCCGCACCCGAAAAACCGGCTTTACCCCCCATGGGATACTGACCGTGTCCACCGAACCCACGAGGAGAACGGCACCCACCCCATGACCTCGGTCACGTCGCTCACCGACCTAGTCCACCAGCGCCTCTCCGACGCCCTCGCTTCCGCCCTCCCGGAAGCCGACGGCGTCGACCCGCTGCTGCGACGCAGTGACCGGGCGGACTTCCAGGCCAACGGCATCCTGGCGCTCGCCAAAAAGGCCAAGGCCAACCCGCGGGAGCTGGCGACGCAGGTCCTCGCGCGGGTCGAGTCGGGTGAGCTGATCCGGTCCATCGAGGTGTCGGGGCCCGGCTTCCTGAACATCACCGTCGGCGACCCGGCGATCGTCCGCACGCTGGCCGAGCGGTACGCGGACCCCGACCGCCTCGGCGTGCCCGTCACCGAGCACCCGGGCACGACGGTCATCGACTACGCCCAGCCGAACGTGGCGAAGGAGATGCACGTCGGCCACCTGCGCTCGGCGGTGATCGGCGACGCGCTGGTCCAACTCCTGGAGTTCACCGGGGAGAACGTGGTGCGCAGGCACCACATCGGCGACTGGGGAACGCAGTTCGGCATGCTCATCCAGTATCTGGACGAGCACCCGGGCGAGTTGGACCACAAGGCGGCCGAGGACGGCGCGGCCAGCGGCGAGGAGGCGATGTCGAACCTCGACCGCCTCTACAAGGCGGCCCGTCGACTCTTCGACTCCGACGAGGAGTTCAAGGCGCGGGCGCGGCGCAGGGTGGTCGACCTCCAGGCGGGCGAGCCGAAGACGCTGGCGGCCTGGCAGCGGTTCGTGGACGAGTCGAAGATCTACTTCTTCTCGGTCTTCGAGAAGCTGGACCTGGAGGTCCGGGACCCGGACATCGTCGGCGAGTCGGGCTACAACGACATGCTGGACGAGACGTGCCGGCTGCTGGAGGAGTCCGGCGTGGCGGAGATCTCGGAGGGCGCGCTCTGCGTGTTCTTCGACGACATCAAGGGCCCCGACGGCAACCGGGTCCCGCTGATCGTCCGCAAGTCCGACGGCGGCTACGGCTACGCGGCCACCGACCTCTCCGCGATCCGGGACCGGGTCTTCGGACTGAAGGCGACCTCGCTGCTGTACGTGGTGGACGTCCGGCAGTCGCTGCACTTCAAGATGGTCTTCGAGACCGCGCGGCGGGCCGGCTGGCTGGGCGACGACGTCACCGCCCACCAACTGGCGTTCGGCACCATCCTCGGCGAGGACGGCAAGCCGTTCAAGACGAGGGCGGGCAAGTCGGTGAAGCTGGAGGACCTCCTCGACGAGGCCGTCCAGCGCGCCACCTCCGTCGTCCGGGAGAAGGCCGGGAAGGTCGGCCTCTCCGAGCGGGAGATCGAGGAGAACGGCCGGTACGTCGGGATCGGCGCGGTGAAGTACGCCGACCTGTCGACGTCCGCCGTGCGGGACTACAAGTTCGACCTGGAGCAGATGGTGTCGCTCAACGGCGACACCTCCGTCTACCTCCAGTACGCGTACGCCCGTATCCAGTCGATCCTGCGCAAGGCGGGCGAGGCCCGCCCGGTGGCCCACCCGGAGCTCGGACTGGCCCCGGCGGAGCGGGCGTTGGGCCTGCACCTGGACAGGTTCGGCGAGACGGTGACGGAGGCCGCGAAGGAGTACGCGCCGCACCGGCTGACGGCGTACCTGTACCAACTGGCGTCCACGCTCACGACGTTCTACGACCAGTGCCACGTGCTGTCGCCGGAGAACGCGCCCGAGGTCGTCGAGAACCGCCTCTTCCTGGTGGACCTCACGGCCCGCACCCTGCACAAGGGCATGGCCCTGCTGGGCATCAGGACACCGGAACGGCTGTGAGCCGCTTCGGCACCGCGGTGATCCGCGGTGCCGAAGCCCTCACCGGCCGGCGGTCGGGGCACCCGGGGCGATTGCCCGGCGTTGCTGTGCGGCGGTGAACTCGGCCCACACCACCTTGCCGAGTTCCCGCTCCGCCACTCCCCACTTGTCGGACAGCGCGTCGACCAGCATCAGCCCGCGCCCGCCCTCGTCGGTGTCGTCAGGGTGGGCGTCGACGCGCGGCACACCTCCACCGCTGTCGTGCACCTCGACCCGCAGCACGTGCCCGTCGTACCGCAGGAACACCCGGAACAGCCGCCCCGCCGGCACCGCGTGCACCAACGCGTTGGTCGCCAACTCGCTCACACACAGCAGCACATCGGCGTCGCGCCCGGCGTCGGCGAGTCCGCACTCGGCCAGGAACGCGCGCGCGAACTGCCTGGCCGCGGGGACGGACCGGCGTTCACGCCGGAAGAAGTGTTCACTCAGGTTCACCGGACAAGAGTCGCGCAGCGTCACTACTGTTGACAGGGCGTAAGACCCGCTCCTGATTTCGTACGGTCGGAGTACGGGTCCGCGCGTGGTCCGGGACGGGTAGGCGTGGGGAGCACCACAGCGTGAACACCAGGAAGAACCGCTCGACGATGCGCATGCTGGGCGCACAACTGAAGGCGGCGCGCCTGGCGGCCGGCCACACCCAACGCGCCCTCGCGCAACCGGCGTTGGTCGACGAGGAGACCATCGCGTCGATCGAGCAGGGCAGACGGCGACTGATGCCTGACCTGGCCCGGACGCTGGACGTACTCCTCGACACGAAAGGCATGTTGGAGGCGGGCGTCGGCAACCTGCCGGAGATCGACCAGTTTCCGCAGTACGCGGAGGAGTACATGCTCCACGAGCGCGAGGCCATCGCCCTGTCCTGGTACGACAACGCCGTCATCCCCGGCCTGCTTCAGACACCGGAGTACGCCCGCGCGGTCCTGGCGGAACGCATTCCGGCCTACGACGAGGACGAGATCGCGGCCAAGCTGGCGGGCCGCGTCGAACGCCAGGAGATCCTGCGGCGCAGGTGTCCGCCGACGATGAGCTTCGTCGTGTGGGAACCGGTGCTGCACCTCGGCATCGGAGGTTCGCAGGTACGCCGCGACCAGCTCCGGTCTCTGCGCAAGTGTGCTGAACTCCCTGGGCTGGCACTCCAGTTCCTGCCGAGAAACGCCTCCTCCCATGCGGGACTGGCCGGTCCCTTCACACTCCTCGAAACACTGGACCATCAGCACCTGGCATACACCGAGGGGCAACGTGGCAGCCAGTGGGTTTCCGACCTGGACGAGGTGTCCATCCTGGCGCGCAAATATGCGATGCTGCGGTCACAGGCTCTGTCACCCCAGGAGTCCAGGGGCCTGCTCGACCGTTCGCTAGGAGATCAATGAGCACCACACTTGCGTGGTTCAAGTCGACCTACAGCGGCAGTGAAGGCGGCCAGTGCCTCGAAGTCGCTTACACCTGGCGTAAGTCCAGCTACAGCAGCGACGAGGGCGGCCAGTGCGTCGAGGTCGCCGCCTGCCCCCACACCATCCACATCCGTGACTCCAAGAACCCGGAGGCCGGCGGACCCATGCTCCAACTCGGCCCCGCGGCCTGGGCTGCGTTCACCGCCACCCGGTAGTCGACGGGTGCGGTGCCTCCGTGGGGGTCGGTATGCGGGAGCGCTCGGGGCGAGGGGGGTGGGGCGTGAAAGCGTGACACTCTGCGCCGAAGCGTCACACTTCCGCGAGGAAGGTCCCCCCGGCAGGCACCCACACCAGGTGGCACTCACCAGCCGCCTCCACGGTCCAGGTCGCTCATTCTTCTGAGCCGCGCATCGCCCGGCACGGACGTTGTCAGTGGCTGCCCCTACAGTCACCGGCATGGCGACCCTTCCCAACCCCCTGCCCCAGCTGGCGGCCGACCCGACCGGCCGAGCGCTGGGACTCGACCTCCCGCCCGGCACCGTGGTCCGCGCACCCGAGCCGCTGCTCTGGTACGCGGACGACGCAGCGGACCCGGAGGACTGGCCGACGGTACGGTCCGCCGCTCGCGGCGCCGGTCTCCTCCCCTTCCTGATAGACACCGGCGGCAGTCAACGCGGCCCGGAGGAATGGGAGTTGATGCCGGACGAGATGTCGTACCCCGGGGACCACGACGCCGAAGAGGTGCTGGCCGACTTCTGGGAGGAGTACGCGCCGCAGGAGGCGGACAGCGACGGATGGCCCGGACTCGCCCCCGCCCCTGCCCGCGCCCTGGGCGCCGACCCGGACACCCGGGCCGCCGAAGCCGCCGCCGTCCTCCTCACCACCGGCTGGTTCAAAGCACCGCGGCTCGCCCTCGCCCCCGCCCGCCGCTCCGCCGACCTCCCCGCGGCGATCGGCTGGAGCGGCCCGCTCAACCACGAGAACGACGTGGCCCGGCTCTGCGCCGTCCTCCGCTCCTGGGAGGACCGGTTCGGCCTGCGGGTCGTGGCCCTCGGCTTCGACCGCCTGGCCGCATCGGTGGCGTCCCCGCCGGCCACCCTGGCGGAGGCCGAGGCGATAGCCGTGGAGCACTACGCGTTCTGCCCGGACACCGTCGACCAGGGCCCCGGCTCGCTCGACGACTACGCGGAGAGCCTGGTCGACGAGGGCATCTGGAGCTTCTGGTGGGACTGACAGCCGACACGTCCGCGCCCTCAGCTCCGCCCGCGGGCCCGCGCACCGGCCCCCGCGACGCCTGAGCCACGAAGCACAGTCCCCTCCGTGCGGAAGCGCGGAGGGGACCTCACGGTCGAGGGTGGCTACCCGGTCCACGTCGAAGCGCTCGGCCACCGCGACGACCGAGGCATCGACCCCGCCGAGCGGGAAGTCGGCGTACTGGAGGACCAGCTCACCCCTGCGCGTCAGATCGGTGGGAGTGAGGTGGACCAGCTCGAATGTTCCCCGTGCGATCTCGGCGAGAAAGGCCGCTTCGACCTGGGCCAGCGCTCAAGCAGCCGGCAGACCTCGGTCATGACCGGGCTGGGCAGCAGACGGCGGCCGGTCAGCGAGGTCAGCAGGGAGGCACACTCCGGGTGACGCCGGTCGGCCGCGTTGAACGCCGCAGCCAGGGGTCCGGTGTCCAGGACCGTGGCAATCACGCCGAGTCGCCGAAGCGCTCGCGCATCCGCTCGCGGATGTAGTCGTCGTGCTGTTCAGCCAGATCCTCTGGGCCATTCACTCTGCCGATCAGGGCCAGCAGCCCGACAGGGACCGACTCCTCGACCTCGTTCGCGTCGACTGCCGACAGTGACTGGGCAACCTGGGACAGTTCCTCATCCTGGGTGACGAGCAGGCACAGGCGCCGCACCCGGGTCGAGGAAAGTCGGTCCACCAGGTGGTGCATGTCCTCGTGGTCGAACGCAGCGGTCACGCCGGCAGAGCAGGACGGCCCGCGGCGTTGGAAAGCTGGATCGGCAGAGGTTCACCCCCGCCGGCGGGCGGGTAGTCGCCCGAGATGCGTGAGGAACTCGGTCGATGTCTCGCCCGACGGTAGGTCGGTCGGCGATTTTCGGCCGGTGCACGGAACTCCTCGGCCACCCCCATATCGGCGTCACCGCAGGCGTCTACGCCCACGTCCGGCTCCGCCTCCAACGCGACGCCATCAACACCCTCAGCACCGCCCTCGGCAACCCGGAGAGCACCGAGACGGAAAACGGCGACGGTGACAAACCGCTGCCCTGCGCCGTCTCCGTCCGCTGACATTGCCGTCAACTACTGCCGTCACGACGCGCAGAAGCCCCGCCAGGACATGCCTGACGGGGCTTCATAAGTCCGCTTGCGTGCCCTCACAAGCCCTAAGCGGACTCACGGAACTACATAAAGGAAAAACCCCCGGTTAGGCACTCCCGGAAGGTTCTCCGGTCCAGTCAGGCGCTTCCCCGACGGCACTCACCAACCCGCCAGCCAATGCAAGTGCCTGCTCCCGAAAGAAGCCGATCCTTTCGTAGAACACCTCCTCAGAGGGCATCATGACTGGAGCGGAAACCAATGCCGCAAACAGCACGTGAATCTCATTCAGCTGGAACTCTGAATTCGACCCGGCAGCCTTCTTCATCATCTGAGCAGCGCTTGCGCGATCGACACCGAGGCGCACAATCGAAGGACAATCCCCATCGGGGCGATCCGCGTGGAACATGAGCGTCTCGCAGATCAACTGCTTCTGCACCTCCGTCAACCGCAAGAGGACTCCACTGCGAGTCGCCGTGGCTGCAACTTTCACCCTCATGGCGTCACATACCTCCCGCTTTCAAAGGCGCCTTGACTGTACCTAAACCCGTGTATGTTACGGCCAGTCGTCACAAGTAGCACACCTCGACTGGAGTCGTATGCCACACGCGATCCAGTCCTAGTATCCGTATGCGTCATCTTGCCTCGCCACGACGCAAAGTAGGAAGCCAACGCATCAGGGTCATGCCCGATACCAGGAAGATCGTGATCCGCGGCAGTGGAGGAGCCGTCATGCATCCTCTGCACCTGGTGCTCGACTCCGTCGGCTACATCCGGGCCGTGCGCACCATCTATTCGGTCATAGGTGTCGTCATCGAGCCCGCCATTGACAGGATCCATTCCATTGCAGTTGTGTACGAGTACCGGAGTTTCGCCCGCCAGCACATAGTACGTATGCAGCTCGCCCACGGTGAGGTTGTGGACCGTGGCTCTCGGGGACGTCCTGCGCTGCACGGACGTGATCTGGACGTGTGTACCGGCGCCGGTGCTCAGCCATTCGCCGGAGTGGAGGTTTGTGGCGTTGATCCACTCACCCAGCTCCGGTACCCAGAAGGGGTGTTGATCCGTCGCGGTGACCGATGCCGTCTTCGTGCCCCGTTTGCCGTCGATGTCGATGACGACCTTGACGAGGTGTTTGCGGCCGATGCCCTTGATCTGGGCGGTGACCTTCTCGGGTTTGGTCTTTCCGGTGTCCGGATCGGTCGCGAGGACTCTGTCACCGATCTTGACGTCCTTGATGGCCTTGGCCGTACCGTCCGCCATCAAAACCTTGGTGTCCGGGGTGAAGCTGTTCGGCGTCTCGCACGATTCGGCGATCTTCGCGAGCCGGTCCGCTTCCTTGCGGCCCTTCCGCCAGTCCTTGAAGGAGTCCAGCAGCTTTTTGCCGAGCCCCCAGATCCGCTTGCCCAGCTTCTCGGCCTTGGCCCACTTCCACGGCGCCGCGTACTTGTTCGCCAGCTTCGCCAGAGGCCCCCCGCCCAGGAAGGACGAGACGACGTTGAGGGCCGTGTTGCCGCAGGCGGCCAGGTTGCCGGTGGTGAAGCAGTCCAGGGCGTCCGTGATTCCGAGTTCATCGGCGGCGATCTTGCCGAGTTCCTTGGCGACGGCGATCGCCGTCTGCTCGGCCGAGTTCTCCTTCTCCTTGGCGGCGTTCGCCTGTGACGCGGCCGGCGTGGCGGATGTCGTGCCCCCGCCGCCCGTGCCTACGTCGCCGCCCGAACCGCCGCTGTCCCGCGTGCCGCCCACGCCCGGGTGCGGGGACGGACCAGGGCCGCACGCGTTCCAGCCGCCCACACAGTCGGCCCGGCGGAGGCCCGACGCGTCGCTGTGGGAGACCGGGCTGTTGTCGGCGTACGCGTAGCCGTTGATCTGCTGCGGGTCCGTGTAGTCGACCACCGGGTCGGCAGAGATGAAGCGGCCGGTGTCGGAGTCGTACTCGCGAGCGCCCAACGTCGTCAGGCCCGTCGACGCCTCCATCGTGCCGCCCACGAAGCCCTTGTCGTTCAGCCAGCCGGTGGACGAGGACGTGGAGTCGTCGCGCTCGTTGCCGAACGCGTCCATGCGGCGCCGGGTCGTCGCACCCGTCTTCGCGTCGATCGCCAGTTCCGCCGTGCCCTGGTTGTCCGAGGCGAGGAAGTGGACGCCGTCCGCTTCGCGCATCGCGACCGTGGTGCCGGCGAAGCTGTAGTAGCGGGTGGCCGTCACCTTGGCGGTGGACTTGTCGTAGTGGAGTTCCGTGCCCGGGAGGTAGAACGTCTTCTCGTCGGGTGTGTCCCGCAGCAGCCGGGCGCCCGAGGCGTCGTACTTGTACGTCGTCACCGACGCGTCGGCGTTCGTGACCGTGGTCAGTTCGCCCTGCTTGTCCCAGGCCAGGGACTGGGTGTCGCCGTCCAGGACGCGCCTGGTGGTGTTGCCCGACGCGTCGTAGGCGTACGAGTCCTGGGAGGTGACCTGCGGGGTGGTGGCCGTCGCGTCCGTCTTGGTCGTCACCGACGAGACCGTGTGCGGGCCTGAGTCGGTGCCGTTCGGGCCGGAGCCGTTACCGTACGCGTACGAACGGGTCGACGTCGCCGCCCCGTTCAGGCCGTGCCGGACCTCGCTCTTGCGGTTGCCGATCGTGTCGTAGCCGTAGTCCGTCCAGTACGGAGTCGTTCCGCCCACCGTCGTCGTCGACGCTCCCGACGCGCAGGACGCGTCCGTACTGCCCGTGCCCTGCGCGTCGTTCGAGACCACCGAAGACGTCCAGGCCGAGGAGACCCGGCCCAGGCCGTCGTACGAGAAACACTGGACGTCCGAGGTGCCGCCGGTCGGGGTGTCGGCGATCGACAGGATGTCGCCGGCGTCGTCGTAGGTGTAGTTCGCGTCGTACGCGACGCTCGACGCGCCCTCGACGTCCACCCGCGAGGTGGCCAGACGGTCGGTGCCCAGCTCGTAGCTGTTCGTGATCAACGTCTTCTTGGCCGTGGACTCGCCTGTGTACAGCTCCAGCGTCTCCAGGTCCGACGTCGGCGAGTACGACGCGTCCGTGACGTAACTCAGTCCGCCCAAGGAGGTGTTGAGACCCACAGGGCGCTGGAGGTCGTCGTAGACGTTCGCCACCGCCTCCGCGGGCAGGTCGCCCACCGCGGGCAGACCCTCGTTGTGCACCGTGCCGTCGTCGTAGTACTGGGTGGTGTACTCGTACGTTCCGCCCAGTTGCGGCTCAGCCGTCTTGGACAGGTAGTACTTCGTCGAGAGGGGCGCGTAGTCGTTGTCGGGGTCAAGGGTCGGGTAGGTGACCGACGAGTAGACCGCGCCGTCCTTGTAGGTGTAGACGCCGTACAGCTCACCCTTGTAGGCGGTGTCGTACTTCGACACCGACAGCTTGGTGCCCGTGGTCGCCTCGCCCTGCCAGGTCGAGACCGCGCGGCCCAACTCGTCGTAGAGCGTCGACGTCTTGTCGCCGTTGACCGTGACCGACGTCTGGCGGTCCAGTGCGTCGTACGTGTAGGAGGACGAGCCGGTGTCGGGGTCGACGGCTGTCTTCTTCCGGCCCAACTGGTCATAGGTGTAAGTCCAGTTGTGGCCCTTGTCGTCCGTGACCCCGGTCAGCAGGCCGGCGGCGTTGTAGCCGTACGACGTGGTCACCGCGTCGCCGCCCGTGGGGTACTGGACCTGGGTCGTCGTGTGGTCCCGGGCGTCGGTCACGACCGTTGTCCTGATGCCGCCCTGCGGCGGGGTGGTCGTGACGCGGTCGCCGCCGTACGCGTACGTCGTGCGGTACCGCTCCGTGCCCCGGACCTTGAGGACCGTCGCCGTGGTACGGCTCGCGCCGTCGTACTCCGTCACCGTCTGGGAGTCGAGGTCTGCGTCGAGCGGGTCGAAGAGCGTCGAGGTCGGGGCGCCGGCGGCGTAGTAGGTGTCGTTGACCTGCGCCACGCGGCCCGAGCCGTCGTACAGCGTGTCGGCGACCATACGGCCGCCGCCTTCACCCTCCGTCTGATCCTGTCGGGGCCTCAACCAGCCGTCGTACAAAGACCATTCACTGCCGTACGAGGTGCCGTCGTTCTCGATTTTCTGGGTGTGGACGGCGGTCGGTCCGTCGTCGCCCCGGACCAGGTACTCGTACTTGAGGGACGGGGTGGAGGAGTTGGCCTTGGGGCGGTCCGGGAGCCAGACCGAGACCAGGCGGCCGAGGCCGTCGTAGGCGAAGTCGGTGCGCAGGCCGTTCTGGTCGACCTTGGCCGTGGGCTGGCCCCAGGCGGGGGCGTACTCCGTGGACGTCGTCCAGCCGTCGATGTTGGTGACCGTCGACTTCGTCGCCAGGCCGTAGGTGTCCGTGTAGACCGTGGAGGACGTGTACTGCGTCGTCGACGCCGCCGTCTCCGCGTCCTTGACCACCAGCGGGCGGCCGTAGGCGTCGTACGTCGTCACGGCGGTCGTCTGGTAGGTGGGCGTCGTGCCGCTGTACGCCGACAACCGCTTGGTCATGGTGATGTCGCCCTTGGTGGGGGCGGCGCCCGACGTCGTCGAGTTGTCGTAGTAGGTGAGGTCGTCGGAGATGACGTTCTTGGAACGGTCGGGGGTGGTGGCGCAGTCGACGCCGACCGTCTCCACGCGCGAGATCAGCGAGTAGATGTGCGCGCTCGCGCTGTCCGCGTACTCGTTGCGGGTGCACTGGTTGTCGGCGACGCCGACCTCGCCGTCGTCGTCGACCGTCATCTCGCGGCCGGTCGCACCGTCGTACGTGGTCGTGGACCTGGTGTGGCGCCAGCCGCCCACGGTGAGCGCGGTGTAGGTGTCGGTCGAACCGGTCGCGAGATAGCGGGCCTTGTACGTGGCCCAGTCGTCGGTCTCGGTCGCCGTCACCGCGGTCCACGGCACGGTCACGGACTTCTCGGTGACGGCGGCGCCGTTGTAGGTGAGTGTCTCCAGTTCCTGGCCGGCCTTCCAGTCGGAGTCGTCGTAGGAGACGCCGTTGGAGTCGGTGACCGTCGCCGAACGGGTGTCGCCGTCCTTGTCGACGTCACCGTCGAGGCCGCGGAAGAAGACGTGCTCGGTCTTGGTGTTGGAGGGGTCGTTGCTGCCGTCGGAGGTGGTGACCTGAACCCTGCCGTAGCCGCGCCAGTCGCCCCAGGTGCGGTACTCGGACTTGGTGACGCCGTCGGCCGGTGTCTTCCGCCAACCCGCGTCACCGAGGTAGGTGTACGAGGTGATCTGGTCGGCGTTGTCGCCGGTGAGGTCGGTCTGGACGACCGAGGCGACCACGTACTTGTGGAACCAGTCCGTGATCGGATCGGTGACGCCCGGCGGGTTCCACTTCACCGGGAAGCAGCGCTTGGTGGACGAGTCCTCCGCCGGAACGTTGCTCGGCGTGCACTGGTTGTCGGCGTAGGTGACGCTGAGCGCGCCGCCGGACTCGTTCAGCACACCGGACAGACGGAAGCGGTAGAAGGGCTGAAGGTTGTCGCCCGACTCGTCGACCCGGTTGGGGAGTTGGATGCCGTGGAGCTCGACGGACGGGACCGAGGCGTCGGTGCCGAACGCTCCCTTGTGGTCGATCTTGCTCAGCCACAGCGACTTGGAGGCATCGCCGTTGTCGGTGAAGACGTGGGTGAGGCTCCACACGTCGACCGGGCTGTACGTCGAGTCCCCGGTGCGGATCTGTGTGGTGACCTTGGTCAGTTCCTTGCGGGTCCAGAACGTCGGCGAGTTCTGCCCGGCGCACTTGGTGCCCGACTTGCAGTTCTGGTCCCATGGCACGTCCGGCCAGTCGGCGGCCGTGGAGTCCGTGAGGGCGTCCGCGGAGCAGTCAGTCAGGGAGCCGACGCAGCGCTCGGCGGTGGTGAAGACGACCTGGGCGGCCGGCTTGGTGGAGTACGCCGTGCCGTCGCGCTGGCCGTAGTCGATCCGCTTGAGGTAGCCGCCGCGGATGTAGGCCTTGCCGTTCTCGGTGGTCTTCAGGCCCTGGGTGTAGTAGTTCGTCTCAGTGCCGTAGAAGTACGACATGGCGTTGCCGTGCGGATCGACGACGTAGTCGAGGTTCCAGCGCCAGGCCTGCGTGCAGTAGGCGTCGGCGAACGTCGCGTTGTAGCAGGGCTCGCCGGAGTCGTCGCCGTAGACCGGGGTGGTCCAGGTGGAGTTGGTCTCCTCGTTGCCGCTCGCGTAGCCGGTCAGGTGGTTGAGGCCGAAGTAGTACTTGGTGCCGTCGGCGACCGTGATCTTCCAGTACTCGCCGTTGTTGTCGCCGTTGGTGGCGCCGGTGAGGTGCTCGACCTTGGAGTTGTCGTCGGAGCTGATCCGCCACTCGCCGGTCGTGTCGTCCTTGACGAGCCGGCCGGAGGAACCGCCGGTGAGCGAGATCGTGGCGTTGTCGAACGCCCAGCACTGGTCACCGTTGGTGTCGTCGTGACCGTCGTCGGCACACGGCTTGTAGCTGCGCTCGATGTAGCCGGGGTCATAGGAGAAGCCCTGGCCGATCCACGAACCCTGGTTGTTGGTGGTCGCCGTCTGGCCGTCGATGGACTGGGAGTTGTACTCCAGGCCGACCTTCGGCTGCATGCCGCCGGGCACCGGCGGGACGGACATCGGGTACGACCAGGTGAAGGCGCCCGAGCTGGTGTCGACGCCCCACTGTGATGACTGGGCCAGGCTGGTGGCCTTGTAGTCGCCGCCGTCACCGCCGCTGCTCGCGGTGGCCGCGACGACGGTGGCCGAAGCACTGGTCGAGTCCGCCGTGTCGGCTTCGAGGAGCTGGGCGGAGGGACCGGAGGTGTCACCGGCCGCCTGCACGGTCGCGGTCAGCGTCTGCCCTGCCGTGTCGTTCGTGGACTTCAGATACGTCGGCGTCGAGCAGGCCTTCTTCTGCGGGGTCGTCAGAACGCACGCCGGGTACGTGGCCAGTCGCAGCCGGGAACTGTAGTCACCGCCATAGGCGTCGGCGAAGTCCGCGTAGTCCAGGGTGACTCGGGCCGCACCGGCGGCGGTGTCGCCGTCCGTGCGGGCGACGGTGAAGAGCACACCGTCGACGCCGGCCGCCTCGGTGACCTTGCGGTCGAGGACCTCCACCCGGACGGAGTCGGCGCCCTTCGTGCCACCGGCCGCCTTCGCGGTCAAGGGCAGGCCCTTGACCTTGACCGCCTTGCTCGTGAGATCGACCTCGGCGCTCCCGGCAGGGGGCCAGTGCGCCTTGGCCGTCTTCTTCACCGCGGCCTTCTCGGCCTGGTCGGTCTTCTCATAGGTCCTGGCGGTGGCGTTCTCGCCCCGCACCGGTCTGTCGAGGCCGGTCTGTGCCTTGGGCCGGGTCAGGCCGGTGTCAGCGGTGGCCGTGGGGGCGTACTGCGGGAGCAGTCCGACGGACAAGGCCAGTCCGAGGACCAGCGCGGCCCGTCTGCGACCGCTCCGCCAGGCCGGTCCGCTGGACCGGTACCAGGGAGACTGGGACATCAACTCTCCTAGTTTCAAGGGGATCGGCACGTCAGGCCGAGGACTCTTCGATGCTGGAGCCGCCCGGCAGCCCGGCGACGAGGGACACCAGCGAGGCGTCCAGCGGGCCCTGGTACACACGCACCTCGTCCACGGCACCGGAGAAGTACTCGCCCGCCGCCGTCCCGGTCAGCGCACGGCCGACCTGAAGGCTGGTCGTGCTGAAGTCCCACGTGTTGTCCCAGGCGGCGTCGACGGCGGCGACCCCGTCGACGTACAGCAGCACATCTCCGAAGACCGCGTTGTAGACCAGTGCGAGGTGGTCGCCGGCGCCCGTGGATCGCGGCGTGTCACCGCTGTCGAGCAGGGTGGTGGTCACGGCGGTGGCCGAGTCCGCGTCCGTCACCACCAGTTGCCACCGGGCCGCCGAGGCTGAGTACTTGACCTTGATCGCGCTACCGTGCGCGCCGGTCAGCGACAGCACCGTCTGGTCCGTCGCCGGGTTCGCCGAGGCGAGCCGGGCGCGGACGGTGAGGGTGAAGCTGTCCTGGGCGGTGAGAGGTCCGATGGCCGCGCGGGTCGCGTAGGCGTCGGTACCGTTGAGAGTCAAGTGCCCGTCGCCCCACAGGGGTTCGGCCGGAGGCACGCAGTCCGGGTCGGCCTCGGGATCGCAGGAGTCGTCGGGTACGTAGATGGAGGCGCCGCCGCCGAGCGTTAGACCGGTGCCGCCGCCGGTCTCCGGTGAGACCGCGCCGGTGGCCGAGTCGAGCTGCCAATAGGCGAGTTGGTGCGGCTGGATGCCGCCGAGCTGCTGGCCCTCGGCGGGTGGAATGACCCGGTCGTGGAGCTTGACGTCGGCGACGCTGCCCTTGAGCTGGTTGGTGTAGCCGTCGAGCGAGATCTTGCGGCCGATCTGGACGGCGCCGGTGGCGCTCCACGTGGTGTGGCGCGCCTGGACGTCGTCGGCGACGAGGACGCCGTTGACGTAGAGCATCATCTTGCCGAGTTCGGCGTCGTACACCCCGATGAGGTGGGTCCAGCTGCCGGCGACGGCCGCCGCCCCCGAGACCTTCCACGTGCCGAGCGACTCCATGTCGCTGACGGGGATGCGGAAGGTCCAGGACGCACTGTCGACGTCGTAGCCGAGTTCGAAGCCGGGCTGGGCGGTGCCGTCCTGGCTGACGACGGTGACGTTCGAGGTGGGCAGCGTGGGCAGCATGACCCAGGCACTCACGGAGAAAGTCCGTCCCGTGTCGACGCCGGCCGTACCCGAGTCGAGGTAGGCGCTCTCCGTGCCGTCGAAGGAGGCGGCGGTGTCGGTGGAGCCGAGGGGACCCTGGACGCCGAAGCTCACTCCGGAACCGGCGGTCGCGTCGGGGGTGCCGCTGCTGCCGGTCGCCGCGGGAGCGCCCTTGGCGTCGCCGAGGGTCCAGGCGGCGACGGGCGCGCGGCCGTCCCCGACCAGGAAGACATACGCGGTCGGTGTCTTCTGCGCGTTGCCCGCGCCGTCGACCGCGGTGACGTGCAGGGCGTACGAGCCTTCGCTCGGGGGCATCCAGCGGACGGTCGCCGGACCGCCCGTGGATTCGGCGGGCACGGACTTCTTCGCGCTGTCGGCCTGCGGGCCGGTGATGTAGTACGAGTAGCTCGCCACGTCGGCGGTCGGCGAGTCCATGGTGAAGTCGCCGTAGTCGCCGACGCCGGTGTGCCAGGCGTCGTCGTCGGGGTACGCGGCCGCGGTGATCACGGCGGAGGCGGGCTTGCTCACGTCGAAGACGAACTCGCAGCGGGTCTGTGCCCCGTCGGTCGACCAGGCACCGTAGGCCTGCTGGTCGTAACCTCGCACCGACCAGGCGATGGTGGTGTTCTGCGGAATGCTGAACCCTGCCTCGCCGTCACCCGACAGGTCGTCGCCGATGGTGTAGGAGAAGGTGGCCTGGCCGGTCTGGCCGTCCTTGCTCGCGTCGACCGTGGTCTTCTTGGCCGTCGTCGCGTAGTGATCGACCTCGTTGCCCGAGGAATCGGTCCACCAGACCCTGAACTGGGCTTGCAGCGTCTCGCTGTTGGAGCCGGTGTCACCATGGTCGTAGTCCTTGACGACCGCGTAGGCCTTCGGAGCCCTGGTGACGTAGTGCTCGGTGGCCTTGCCGTACTCGCAGCGGTCGCCGGGGTTCATGGTCAGGGCGTCCTGGTCCGGCTCCAGCGGCGGGCGGTTGTACTTCACCGAGAGGTACGCGTTACCGCAGAACCGCTTCCAGTACGACGTGTCGGACTCGCTCGCGGCCTTCAGCCGGAAGGTGGTGGTGTCCCAGCCCTTGTCGGCCGCCGTCTGCACGGTGCTCGTCGCGTCGAAGCGGACGTTCTGGTTGGTGGATGTGCACGAACCGGCGTTGTCCGTCGGCGACTTGGTGCCGACGGTGGCCTTCGAGGACGGCTGGTTCGACCAGTTGGTCGAGGAGCTGATCGCACTGGCGCCCGTGCTGTTGACCCGGGCGAGCTGCACCTCATGGGCAGCGGAGCTGTAGGCGAACACCTGGGTCACCGCGAACTCGGCATCGACGATGTCCTTGTCCTCGAACGTGCCGGTCGGGATCGCGAAGAACTGCCGCTTGACGTCGGAGGAGCTGGCGCAGCGGACCGACACGTCGGAGGGGCACAGGCCCACACCCTCGTCGTCGTCGAACTTCCAGAACTCCGAGGACGAGTAGTACGACGACACCACGGTCCAGGAGCTACGGCTCGCGGTTTTCACCACCGGGTCGATGTAGACCGGGTAGACGGTGTCCGCGTCGGTGAGCAGGTCGGCGTCAGGGGTGAGCGTCATCGTGTCCGCGGACACCTGCACGCCGACATCCGCGACTTGGGCGCCCTCGGGAGGGGTCTGGGCACTCTCCTCGGCGGCGGACGTGTCCGCCGTGGCGTGGCTCGAGTCCCACATCACCGGCTGCGGCGCCTCGAAGACCGCGCCGCCGGCGCCGGGGTCGGTGGCGGTGAGGCCGCCGTCCGTGTCCTCTGTGAGCCGCACTGAGTCGGTGGTGAAGGGGAGTTGCAGCTTCGCCAGCTCCGGATCGTCGGCCGCCTTCGCGTTCTTGACGACCAGCACGTGCGAGAAACCCTCGGCACTGGCGGTGACCTTGAGGTCGACGCCGTCCAGGACGTTCGCGTAGGTGGCGGTCGAGCCGTCGAGCTTCGGCTCGGGCAGTTTCGTCGGCCAGTCGAGGGACAGCGCGTGGCCGTCCTTCTCGATCGTGGCGAAGGTCGTGCCCCCGCCGCCGGAGAAGGACATGCCGGTGAGCGCGGCCTTCGGGGTGAGGGTGCCGTTCTTCCGCCGGACCAGGGTGGTGTCGATGTCCGTCCACCTACCGTCGACACGGGTGCGGACGGGCTGGACGTACTGCTTGGTGGTGAAGGTGCCGTCGGGATCGGCGACGGTGGTGCTGCGCTCGTCGCGCAGGCTCTGGATCTCGACGGCCTTGCCCGACTTCTTCGCCTTGGCCTGAGCGGCGTTCGGAGAGAGCGACGAGCTGCTGCTCGCGTCGGTGGGGCTCGTACCGGCCGACGTCGTCTGCGCGGCGGCGGGTGCAGGGGCGGCACCCAGGCCGGGTGTCAGCAGGGCCGCGACGGCGGCGGCTGCGACCAGCGGGCGGCGTCCGGATCTCGTACGCGTGCTCATCGCGCTGTGCCCGCGTCTCCTCAGCCCGCCCTTCACCCGATCGCTCCGAGCGCCGCGCCCGCGTCGGGCAGTCCGCCCGAGCCGGGCTGGTAGGTGGTGGTACCGGTGCTCGTGGTGCCGTCGGCATCCGTCCACGGCACCACGTAGAGAACGCCCTTCGAGGTGTCCGACGCCTTGCTGTAGGGCACGCCTACGTAGAGGTAGGTACTGCCGGCCTTGAGCGCGATCCCCGTGTAGTCGCGGGCTGTCGCCGTGCCGGGCAGCCCCGAGCCCCGGATGAGGCTTCTGTCGGCCGCCCCGATGGCCGCGTCAAGTGGCCGGAAGATGTGCACGGCGCCGGCGTCCTTCGCCTTGGCCGTGTCCTTGCCGGGCTCACCGACTGCGAGGCGGACGTTCGCGGAGACGGTGACGACGTTGGTGTCGGTGTTGGTGATCGCCACCCGCTGGCCCATGAAGTCACCGGCGACGGCATCGCCCTCCACGTCCGCCGTACTGCCGTCCGCCGCTGTGACCTGTGTGTACGCGCCGGACGGCTGGACTCGGACGACCGCGATGCCGCCCGCGTCCGCCAGCGTCCCGACATCCTCGCCCGGCATCCCGATGGCGAGCAGCACGTCGGAGTTGTACGTCTGGTCGCTCGGCCGGTAGCCGGTCATGGATATCGAGGTGCCGAAGCCGTCGCCGGCCTCCGGCGTGCCGGCGATCCCGGTGCTGTCCTGATCCAGACCCATAAGTGGCGTGGGCATGCCATTAGAGAGAGTGTGGCTGAAGATCGAAACACCACCGGCGAACGCCTCGTCGCCGATCGCCTCACCTGGGCTGCCGACCGCGAAGTAGCGGTTCGTACCGGCCAGCGAGTAACCGAATTTGTCGTTCCCCTCGACCTCGCCGGGCACCCCCGGGTCCTTCTCGCTCACGCCTGTCGTGGTGGCGCCCTGGGAGTACTCGATGCAGCCGGCGTCACCGTAGGTGGTGCCGTCCACGGTGACGTTCTCGCCGGGAACCCCGACGACCAGGTACGGCGCGCCGCTGGCGTTCGCACCCGCCTTCAGGGCGAAACCGAACCAGTCGTAGGCCTCGGTGGAACTGTTCGTGTCGAAGGCCGCCTGGGTGTACCCGACGATCGCGGAGCCCGCGCCGATACCGGTGGGGGTGCCGTGGATGACATAGATCGCCCCCGCATCCACGAGATCGACGCCGTTCGTCACGACATCCTCGAATGGCGTTCCCACCACCAGGTCGGTGCAGCCGTCGCCGTCGGCGTCATAGGTGTCGTAGGAGGTGCCGAAGCCGTCACCCGCCTCCGGCGTAGCGGACATTCCGGCGGTGGCCTGGGATATCTCGGACACTCCCTTGCCACCCCCCAGGACCACGCGCACGAGTCCGGCCTTCTTGGCTCCGTTCACCGCGGCATCCGGGTCGGCGAGCACCACGTCACCCAGACCGTCACCGTTGAAGTCGTTCGCTGTGCCCGCTGTGCACGTGGCAGCCGCCGCTCGCGGCGACGCCATCGTCACAACCCCCGTAGCGGCCAGGAACAGCCCGGCCAACACGGCCAGCCCCCTGGCCGGTTGTGTACGCGTACGCACACCCCACCCCTCGCTGCTTCCTCGGACGCACCCAGGTAAGAACGCCCTGTGAATGACGTAAGAGGAGACTAAATACGAGCGAAATAAAGAACGTCAAGAGTTTTCTAGATACTGCATGCGCATAGCAAGTACACAGGCCGTGACCATAGTCGCTTTACACGCCTCAATGATCAACAAGTGGCCTTTCCGGCCGAAGGCGGACAAAATCGCGACCCCCTTGACAGCCCAAATCAAGCCAACCAACCGGCACTTCACAGAATCTTCACATGACGGGTACGGTAAGGTCGTGATAAGTTCATGTGGCCAATCAGCTTTCTCCGTGCAATTAAGCTTCGGCCTTCACATTTACGTTGAACACAGAATTCACTAACCAAAGCCGAGTGAAGCAAGTCGAAGGTCCGGAGAATGCCGAAAGTCAAAGTCAGCGTGATCGTTCCCGTGTACAACACCGGGAAATACGTCGACGAGTGCGCACCGTCACTGCTGGAGCAGAGCCTGCCGGCCGACGAATACGAGGTCATCTACGTCGACGACGGGTCGACGGACGACACGCTGGCCCGGCTGAAGAAGATCTCGGCCATGAATCCGAACGTCCAGGTGCACACGCAGCCGAACTCGGGCTGGCCGGGCGCACCTCGCAACCTCGGTATGCGGCACGCCCGGGGCGAGTACATCCAGTTCGTCGACCACGACGACAAGCTCGGGCCTGAGGCCCTGGAGCGGCTGTACGAGCACGCCAGGCGGAACGACGCCGACGTGGTCCTCGGCAAGATGTCCAGCACGATGGTGCGGCCGAGACGGCTGTTCCGGCACACGGTGGACGTCTGCACGATCGAGAACGACGAGCTGATGCAGAGCATGTCTCCGCACAAGATGTTCCGGAGGGCGTTCGTCGAGGAGCACGGACTCCGCTTCCCCGAGGGGCCGTGGATCCTGGAGGATCTGGCCTTCGTCAGCGCCGCCTACCTGAAGGCGGAGCGGATCTCGATCCTCGCCGACTACGCCGTCTACTACTGGATGAAGCGGGACGACGGCGGCAACAACACCCAGCACCGTTTCAACCCTCGGCACGGATTCTGGCGCAACACTCGCACGGTCATCCGTCAGATCAAGGACGGCACGACCCCGTCCGACGACATCGACGCCCTGCAGAACCGACTTCTGCACCGGCTCTACAACGTGGAGATCCTCGGCCGCACCCGTGCGCCCGAGATCCTGCGCGAGGACCCGGCCGAACAGCGGCAGCGTTTCGAGGCGGCCCGGGAAGTGGCCCTGGAGGAGTTCCCGGCGGCCGTACGGGAGGGTCTGCCCGCGGTGTCCCGCCTGCGCGCCGAATATCTCGAACGCGGCGACTTCGACGGTGCGGTGGTGTTCGCGGAGCGCGTCAGCAAGGTGAGGGCCCGCAGCGAGGTCGGCGCCGTGCGCTGGGCGGACGGCTCCCTGATCACCGACGTCACCCTCGACCTGGTGCGAGGGGACGGCGAGCCGCTGGTCCTCGTCGAGCGGGACGGGAAACAGTGGCTGGACCCCGAACTGCTGGACGGCGTGCCCGGCACGGAAGGCGCCTGGGAGGTCCGCGACCCGTTCCGGCTGGCATACGCGGAACTGGTCGTCAAAGACCGGGACCGCGAGGACTGGTGGTACCCCGAGGGCGATCTCGACGTGCGGCTGCGACCGCTCGGCGAAGGCCGTTCGCAGCTCGTCGCCTGTGGACGGCTGCGTCTCGACCCGGAGCGGCTGGCCGGCGGACGACCGCTGCAGCGCGGGGTGCACGACGTGTGGGCGTACGTCCAACTGCTGGGCGTGGACCGCATGGTGCGGGTGACCGGCGACGGCACCACGGACAGCCCGGTCGCGGGTCCGGCACTGACCGGCGGGCGGCTCGCGCTGCCGTACTGGACGAACAAGGGTCAGCTCGCCCTCGACGTGGACCAGCGCCAGCGCAGGCTGGGCCCCGACATCGCCGCTGCCGCCGTGACCAACGCCGAGCGCGGTAGGCGGTCGCTGCCCCTGCCGTACGTGGCGGCGACGGCGGCCGGTGCCCCGGTGCCCGTCAAGGTCACCGTCTCCACCCTGACGGTGAAAGCCGAGCTGCTCCCCGCGTCCGATGGTGCGACGGCCCGGCTCCGCCTCCCCGCCCACCTCAAGCTCCCGTCCGGCCGCCACGCGGTCGCCCTCCCGGAGGCGCCCGATCCGCTCGGGTACGCGGTCGTGGATGACGGCACCCTGCTCCGCTTGGAGGGCCCGGCGTACGCGCCCGGCAGCGGACGCCGGTTCCTCAACTCGGTGGCCGACAACCGGCAAGTACGGGCGCTACGACAGCGGTTGGGCCGCTAGGAGCCGCCGCCTGGTGGCCCTGTTCGGCGGCGGCGCACTCGGCCCGCGCCCGCTTCGTCGGTGTCGTCGACGCGGGGAGACGCCGCCACCGCCGGCCGTGCCACGCGCGGGCGCAGGCTCGCCCTCGCGCTCCCGCTCCGTGACGGTCATGACGCGGCTCCTTCGGCGGCGCGGCAACGACAGCTCATGCTCCGCGGCCCGGGAAGGCCGCAGCCGCCGGCCGCTGCCGCCCACAAGCTGACTTCCGTGATTCGGACGCCCCCGCCCACCCCGGGTGGCCTGCGGCGTCCCGCGCCGGATCCCGTCGGGACGGCGTTTTCGCAGGTCAGAGACGGTGGCTTCGGTGCCGTGTCCCGGATCGCGGGCGAACTGTGGCGTCCGGGGCCGATCGGAGCCGAGGCTGGGGTGCCCGTCCCGACGCCCACGGAAGGCCCGTACGCCCATGTCCGTCCAAGCGCACCGCGCGCCCCTCCGCCTCCTCGTCGCCCTCGCCGTCACGCTCGCCCTGCCGGCGCTGACGGGATGCGAGGACGGTGAAGGGGTACGGGACGAGGGCCCGGCGGGGACGCATGCCCCGGCCGTGCCCGCGGGACACGGCTCCACCCCGCACAGCTCCACGGGCCGCGGCACGACGAAGCCGCCCGGTCGGTGAACCGGACGGCTTCGCGGAGCGCTGGCGCGGGATCAGACCTGCGCGGGAACCGCTTCCTTGGGGTTCGGGCCGTACTTGTTGGCGCCGGCCTCGCTGTCCGTGCAGAGCAGGACGAGCAGCCAGATGCCACCGATGAGCGGAATGAGCCCGATGAAGAAGAACCAGCCGGAGCGGCCCGAGTCGTGCAGGCGGCGCACGGTGACGCCCAGGCTGGGCAGCAGGACCGCGAGGTAGAAGACGATGCCGATGATCGGCGTCTTCAGCGCGACACCGATGCCGAGCAGTACGACTCCGATGATCGCGACGAAGAGGGAGTACATCCAGTACTCCTTGCGGCGCGCACGGCCGCTGAAGACCGCGTACTTCTTCAGTGCCTCGATGAACCAGCTCATGGTGTCCCCCCAGGGATCGATGTCCGGCCATCCGGAACGGATCAGGCCAGACGTCAGAAGGTAAGGACGGCGACGAGAACACGTCAATTCGGCCCAGGAGCCCAGCTCATGACGGTTAACGCGTTTCCTACCTCCGGCCACCCTCACCCACAGCCGGTGTTTTCCGGACAGATCCATCGAAGATCCGTCGAAGATCACCGAGGGTTATCGATCCGTCAACACCCCGCTCCCCCGAGCGAGTTCGGCCCGTTGCCGAACCGAGTGCGTACCGATGCCGGTCAGAAGCCGCTTCGAGGCCGGAACGATCTCGAAGCGTTGCCCACCACACTTTTTCCGGAACGGCGCCCGCGCGGTCCGGGTGGTCAGCGCAGCCCGAGCTGGAGCGCCACCTCGACCGCCCAGTACGTGAGGATGTTCCGCGCGCCGGCCCGCTTGATCCCGGTCAGCGACTCGACGATGGCCCCTTCCCGGTCCACCCAGCCCTTCTCGGCGGCGGCCTCGATCATCGAGTACTCGCCGGAGATCTGGTAGGCGGCGACCGGCACGTCCACCGCGTCGGCGACCCGCGCCAGGATGTCGAGGTAGGGGCCGGCCGGCTTGACCATCACCATGTCGGCGCCCTCCTGGAGGTCCAGCGCCAGCTCACGCAGCGACTCCCCCACGTTGGCCGGGTCCTGCTGGTACGTCTTCCGGTCGCCCTTGAGCGCGGAGCCGACGGCCTCGCGGAAGGGGCCGTAGAACGCGGAGGAGTACTTGGCGGTGTAGGCGAGGATCGACACGTCCTCGCGGCCGATCTGGTCGAGCGCGTCCCGGACGACCCCGATCTGGCCGTCCATCATCCCGCTCGGCCCCACGACGTGCGCGCCCGCGTCGGCCTGGACCTGCGCCATCTCGGCGTACCGCTCCAGGGTGGCGTCGTTGTCCACCCGCCCCTGGTCGTCCAGGACCCCGCAGTGCCCGTGGTCGGTGGTCTCGTCCAGGCAGAGGTCGGACATGACGAGCAGCTCGTCCCCGACCTCGGCCCGTACGTCGCGCAGGGCCACCTGGAGAATCCCGTCCGGGTCGGTGCCCGGCGTCCCCAGGGCGTCCTTCTTCGACTCCTCCGGCACACCGAAGAGCATGATCCCGGAGATCCCGGCCGCCACCGCCTCCGCGGCCGCCTTCTTCAGGCTGTCCCGCGTGTGCTGCACGACCCCGGGCATCGCCCCGATCGGCACCGGCTCGCTGACACCCTCGCGCACGAACGCCGGGAGGATGAAGTCGGCCGGGTGCAGCCGCGTCTCGGCGACCATCCGCCGCATCACGGGGGTGGTCCGCAGCCGCCGCGGCCGGCTGCCGGGGAAGGATCCGTACGTCGTCATGCCTTCTACGCTACGCCCGGCCCGCCGCTGCCTTTGCCGACGGTGAGTCGGCGGCCGGAGCGGGCCGGGGGCGCCGCCCCGAAGGAGGCGCGACCCCGCCCGCACCGGCCGACGGCCGGGGTTCCGTCGCTCAGGTGCTGCGTCTGCGCCGCGCCCCCGGCCGCCGCTCGCTCGGCCGGGTGACGGGGTCACCCGCCTCGGCCGCCGCGGCCCGCCGGCGCAGCCCGAAGTCGGCCAGCGCCTCCGCCAGCTTGTGCACCGACGGCTCCGGCGCCATCACGTCGACCCGCAGCCCGTGCTCCTCCGCGGTCTTGGCCGTGGCCGGCCCGATGCACGCGATCACGGTCACGTTGTGCGGCTTGCCGGCGATACCGACCAGGTTCCGCACGGTGGAGGACGACGTGAAGAGAACGGCGTCGAAGCCACCCCCCTTGATCGCCTCCCGCGTGTCCGCCGGCGGCGGCGACGCCCGCACCGTCCGGTACGCCGTGACGTCGTCGACCTCCCACCCGAGCTCGATCAGCCCGGCGACGAGCGTCTCCGTGGCGATGTCGGCCCGCGGCAGGAAGACCCGGTCGATCGGGTCGAAGACGGGGTCGTACGGCGGCCAGTCCTCCAGCAGACCGGCGGCCGACTGCTCGCCGCTGGGCACCAGGTCCGGCTTCACGCCGAAGGCGACGAGCGCCTTCGCGGTCGACTCGCCCACCGCCGCGACCTTGATCCCGGCGAAGGCCCGGGCGTCGAGCCCGTACTCCTCGAACTTCTCCCGCACGGCCTTGACCGCGTTGACCGACGTGAAGGCGATCCACTCGTACCGCCCGGTCACCAGACCCTTGACCGCCCGCTCCATCTGCTGGGGCGTGCGCGGCGGTTCGACGGCGATCGTCGGCACCTCGTGCGGTACGGCACCGTAGGACCGAAGCTGGTCGGAGAGCGACGCCGCCTGCTCCTTCGTACGCGGCACGAGGACCTTCCAGCCGAAGAGCGGCTTGGACTCGAACCACGACAGCTGGTCGCGCAGGGCGGCGGCGGAACGCTCACCGACCACGGCTATCACCGGCCGGCCGCCCTCGGGCGACGGCAGCGCCTTCGCCTGCTTCAGCGTCTGCGCGATGGTGCCGAGGGTCGCGCTCCAGGTCCGCTGACGCGTGGTGGTACCGGCGACCGTGACCGACATCGGTGTGTCGGGCTTGCGGCCGGCGGCCACCAGCTCGCCCGCCGCGGCGGCCACCGAGTCCAGCGACGCCGACACGACGACCGTGCCGTCCGACACCCCGACCTCGGTCCAGCAGCGGTCGGAGGCGGTACGGGCGTCCACGAACCGGACGTCCGCGCCCTGCGCGTCCCGCAGCGGGACACCGGCGTACGCGGGCACGCCGACGGCCGCGGCGACGCCGGGCACCACCTCGAACGGAACACCCGCGGCGGCGCAGGCGAGCATTTCCTCGGCGGCGTACGTATCCAGTCCCGGGTCCCCGGAAACCGCACGCACGACCCGCCTGCCGCCCCGCGCGGCCTCCATGACAAGATGTGCGGCATCCCGCACGGCGGGAAGGCCGACTGGTGCTGACGTACCGTCAACAACCGTTAGCTGAGGCGTTCCTGTGCCCGGCAGCGGGTCCCCGGAGGGACCCGTGTCCGTGTGCACGACGGTGACGCCCTGACGGGTGTGCGAACGGACGACGTCGAGCACCTCGTGCTCGACGACGAGAACGTCCGCGGCCGCCAGCGCCTCCACGGCGCGCAGGGTGAGCAGTCCCGGATCTCCGGGTCCGGCACCCAGGAAGGTGACGTGCCCGTGTGCGGGACCGGTGGGAAGAGAGGTGGGGCTCACTTGACTTGCTCCCCCATCAGACCGGCCGCGCCGTGCGCGAGCATCTCGGCGGCGAGTCCGCGACCGAGCGCCAGCGCCTGGTCGTGTGTCTCGGGCACGGGACCGGTGGTGGACAGCTGCACCGTACGCGTGCCGTCGGGGGTGCCGACAACTCCGCGCAGGCGCATCTCCTTGACAATCTGCCCGTCGGCCAGAGGGTCGGCCAGCGCACCCACAGGTGCGCTGCATCCGGCCTCCAGGGCGGCGAGCAGTGACCGTTCGGCGGTGACGGCGACCCGGGTGAGCGGGTCGTCGAGCTGGCCGAGCGCCGCGACGAGGTCCGCGTGGTCCGCGGCACACTCGATCGCCAGGGCCCCCTGGCCGGGGGCGGGCAGAACCGTATCGACCGACAGGAAGTCGGTCACCTCGTCGAGCCGGCCGATCCGGCTCAGTCCGGCGGCGGCCAGGACGACGGCGTCCAGCTCACCGTCCCGTACGAAGCCGATCCGGGTGTCGACGTTCCCGCGGATCGGGACCGTCTCGATGTCGAGGCCGTGGCTGCGCGCGTACGCGTTCAGCTGGGCCATCCGGCGCGGGGAACCCGTGCCTATGCGCGCCCCGCGGGGCAGGTCGGTGAACTTCAGGGCGTCGCGGGCGACGATCACGTCACGCGGGTCCTCGCGCTCCGGAACGGCGGCGAGCGCCAGCTCCGCGGGCTGCCCGGTCGGCAGGTCCTTGAGCGAGTGAACCGCGAAGTCCACCTCCCCGCCGAGCAGCGCGTCCCGCAGCGCGGTCACGAAGACGCCCGTGCCGCCGATCTGCGCGAGGTGCTCGCGGGAGGTGTCCCCGTACGTGGTGATCTCGACGAGTTCGACGGGCCGTCCGGTCACCTGGCTCACGGCGTCCGCCACCAGCCCGGACTGGGCGATGGCGAGTCTGCTCCGTCTCGTTCCGAGCCTCAGTGCCTTCTTACTCATGCTGGCCCTCGGTTCTTGGCGTTCTGGTCGTGCTTCTCGGTGCTTTCCCCGGCCAGGGAGACGGAGGCCACCGTCTCCTGGTCGAGGTCGAACAGGGTGCGCAGCGCGTCCGCGTACCCGGCGCCGCCGGGTTCGGCGGCGAGCTGCTTGACCCGCACGGTCGGCGCGTGCAGCAGCTTGTCGACGACACGGCGGACGGTCTGGGTGATCTCGGCGCGGTGCTTGTCGTCGAGCGCCGGCAGCCGCCCCTCCAGGCGGGCGATCTCGCCCGCCACCACATCGGCGGCCATGGCACGCAGAGCGACCACGGTGGGCGTGATGTGCGCCGCCCGCAGGGCCGCCCCGAAGGCGGTGACCTCGTCCGAAACGATCCGCCTGACCTGGTCCACGTCGGCCGCCATCGGCGCGTCGGCCGAGGCCTCGGCGAGCGACTCGATGTCGACGAGCAGCACACCGGCGAGCCGGTGCACGGCCGCGTCGACATCCCGTGGCATCGCGAGGTCCAACAGGGAGAGCACGGGTGCGGGGCGGGGTATTCCGGCGACCGGCTCGGGCCGGCGCCGCTCGGGGATGCGGCCGACGGTGGCGGAGGCGGCGGCCAGCGCGGCGATCGCCTCGGCCTCGGCGGCCGGGTCGAGTACGACGACCGGGCCCGGCCGGGCGGGCGTGCGCTGGGCGCGGGCGGCCGGATCGGCCGTGCCCTTGTCCACCCAGGCCGCGTGCTGTTCCAGGTCGGCGGCGGCCAGGCCGGCCACGGCCGCCTCGCCGAGTACGGAGAAGCCCGCGGTGCCCTGCACCGCCGACAGGTCCAGCGGACAGTTCTCGTCGCCCGGCACCTGGTCGCGTACGGCGGCGGACGCGGTCGCCGGTCCGGCCGCGGCGGCGCTCCGGCCGCCGCCCCGCGTGCCCGGGGAGGACGGCTCGGCCGTACGCCCCTCGACCGCCGCGGCGACCGTGCCCGCGGTGAGGACCAGCCCGGTCGCTCCGGTGCAGGACACCGCGAGGTCGGCACGTGTCAGCTCGTCCGGCACCGACTCCATCGGTACCGAGCGGGCCAGCACGTCCGTGTCGGGGCTCTCGCTGAGGATCCGTACGAGGCGCTCGGCGCGGTCGGGGGTGCGGTTGGCGATGACGATCTCGGCGACGCCCGCCCGGGCGAGGGTCGCGGCGGCCAGCGACGACATGGAGCCGGCGCCGATCACCAGCGCCCGCTTGCCCTTGGCCCAGTTCTCCACCGCGGTGCCCGAGGTGAGCTGCTGAAGGCCGAAGGTGACCAGGGACTGCCCGGCGCGGTCGATGCCGGTCTCGGAGTGGGCGCGCTTGCCGACCCGGAGAGCCTGCTGGAAGAGGTCGTTGAGCAGCCGGCCGGCGGTGTGCAGCTCCTGTGCCCGGGCCAGCGAGTCCTTTATCTGGCCGAGGATCTGGCCCTCGCCGACGACCATCGAGTCGAGACCGCAGGCCACCGAGAAGAGGTGGTGGACGGCCCGGTCCTCGTAGTGCACGTAGAGGTAGGGAGTGAGCTCCTCCAGGCCGACCCCGCTGTGCCGGGCGAGGAGCGTGGACAGCTCGGCGACGCCCGCGTGGAACTTGTCCACGTCGGCGTAGAGCTCGATGCGGTTGCAGGTGGCGAGCACCGCGGCCTCGGTGGCCGGCTCGGTGGCGACGGTGTCCTGGAGCAGCTTGATCCGGTCGTCCGCGCCCAGGGTGGCGCGCTCCAGGACGCTGACCGGTGCGCTGCGGTGGCTCAGCCCCACGACGAGGAGACTCATGCCGGCATCACGGCGGGGAGGTCCCCGTCCGGGCCCTGCTCGGTGGGGACGACGCGGCGCGCGGCGACCGGGTTGGCGGCCTGGGCCGCGGCCTCCTCGCCGGCCTTGCGCTGCTCGTGGAAGGCGAGGATCTGCAACTCGATGGAGAGGTCGACCTTCCGTACGTCGACGCCGTCCGGGACGGACAGCACGGTCGGCGCGAAGTTCAGGATGGAGGTGACCCCGGCGGCGACGAGCCGGTCGCAGACCGCCTGGGCGACGCCCGGCGGGGTGGTGATGACGCCGATGGAGACGTCGTTGTCGTCGATGATCTTCTCCAGGCCGTCGCTGTGCTGTACGGCGATCCCGGCGACCTGCTTTCCGGCCATCTCCGGGTCGGCGTCGATCAGCGCGGCGACCCGGAATCCGCGGGACGCGAACCCGCCGTAGTTGGCCAGCGCCGCACCGAGGTTGCCGATGCCGACGATCACTACCGGCCAGTCCTGGGTGAGACCCAGCTCGCGGGAGATCTGGTAGACGAGATACTCGACGTCGTAGCCGACCCCGCGGGTGCCGTAGGAGCCGAGGTAGGAGAAGTCCTTGCGCAGCTTGGCGGAGTTGACGCCCGCCGCCGCCGCGAGTTCCTCGGAGGAGACCGTGGGCACCGAGCGCTCCGACAGTGCGGTCAGCGCGCGGAGGTACAGCGGAAGCCGGGCGACGGTGGCCTCGGGAATTCCTCGGCTACGGGTCGCCGGTCGGTGAGTTCGGCCAGTTGCCACGGTGCTCCTGCGGGTAGAGCGGGGCTGTAGGCGGTCACACGTTCCCAGACCGCCCCGTCTGAAGCAGGCTATGTCTTTGTGAACGCGTGCACAAAGATGGTGTCCGTTTTGCCCGGCCAACGTGACCGGGGTCACGCCCGTCATTCCAGGGGGCAAAACCGCCACACTCCTCGCTAATCCCACCCCCGAGACCAAACCGCCGTCGATCCTAAGCCCAGATCCGGCCGGAGTCGCACTACTCGGTCAGCGCCCTGCGCAGCCGATCCTCGTTCACGCGCCAGAAGGTGTGCTGGTCGCCGTCGATCAGGACAACCGGAATCTGCTCCCAGTACCGCTCGTGCAGGGCCGGATCCTCGGTGATGTCGCGCTCCTCCCAGGAGACTCCGACTTCGCCACAGACTCTCTCGACCACCGCTTGTGCGTCATCGCACAGATGGCAGCCGGGCTTGCGGACAAGTGTGACAAATCGCTCACGGGGAGCGGCCTTACGCCGGAAGACGGGACTCATACGGACCATTGTCCCCTTTGTTTAACGGCGCGGTCGCGGAGAGTTCACGCCCCGCGCACCTCGCCACTCCGGAAGCTCCGAACAAACTGGCTATGCTCACGCCATGGCCGCTCTTGGATGGCTCACCCCCCGTAGGCGTTCCGCCACGGCGCGGAGCGTGTTGGCAGGCGAAGCCTCGGCCGAGGCGGCGCGCAAGTCCTCACAGGACGTGCTCGACGCCCAGGACGGCCAGGGCGTCGAGAACGCCCCCGCGGAGGAGCCGGTGTTCCCGGTCCTCGGCGACGTCCGGGCGGCCGCCTTCTTCGACCTCGACAACACCGTGATGCAGGGCGCGTCGATCTTCCACTTCGGACGGGGCCTGTACAAGCGGAAGTTCTTCGAGACCCGCGACCTGGCCCGGTTCGCCTGGCAGCAGGCGTGGTTCCGGCTCGCCGGGTCCGAGGACCCCGAGCACATGCAGGAGGCGCGCGACTCCGCGCTCTCCATCGTCAAGGGCCACCGCGTCGCCGAACTGCAGTCCATCGGCGAGGAGATCTACGACGAGTACATGGCCGAGCGCATCTGGCCCGGCACCCGCGCCCTCGCCGAGGCGCACCTGGCCGCGGGCCAGAAGGTGTGGCTGGTCACGGCCGCCCCCGTCGAGATCGCCACGGTGATCGCCCGCCGGCTCGGCCTGACCGGAGCGCTCGGCACGGTCGCCGAGTCCGTGGACGGCGTCTACACCGGCAAGCTGGTCGGCGAGCCGCTGCACGGCCCCGCGAAGGCGGAGGCCGTGCGCGCCCTTGCCGCGGCCGAGGGCCTGGACCTCGCGCGCTGCGCCGCGTACAGCGACTCGCACAACGACATCCCGATGCTCTCGCTGGTCGGCCACCCCTACGCGATCAACCCCGACAACAAGCTCCGCAGGCACGCGCGCGAGCTGGACTGGCGGCTGCGCGACTACCGAACCGCCCGCAAGGCGGCCAAGGTCGGCATCCCGGCGGCGGCCGGCGTGGGCGCGGTGGCCGGCGGCACGGTCGCGGCGATCGCCTTGCACCGCCGGCGCCGTTGACCGTCAATCCATCGGCACTACCCACGTAACCCCCTGTCCAGTCACGTTGGCTGCACACGGCCACAACACGCCCCGGACCGTGACTGATTTCGAACCGCTTCGCTCAACAAGCGGTCACTCTCCGGTACTTGATAGGGCGCCAATAGGTTACGGAAACGACGTAACCGATGATTTTAGCAACTGGGTGTAGCAGAGCCTGTACGAAGCGTTATTCTCCCTAGACGCAATCCGGTACCCCTCCGTCGCTACGACGGGTGAAAGGTTCCGCACTGCACGTGATGGAAGCTCTGCCTCTGGGAGTCCCGTGTACCCACACGTCGGGGTTGACGCCTCGGGCCTGGCCACGCTGCGCGCAACGGTCCAAGAACTGCTGCGCGGCTTTGTCCCCACCGCGTACGCCGTCGCCGTCCCCGTCCTGGCCGTGGCCGCGGCGCCGGTCGGTCCGTGCTACGCGCTGGCCGACGGCACCGCCGCCGTCGGCAGACGAGGGCGCTCGGCCGGCGCCCCCACCGCACGACGCCCGGCCGCGGACAGCGACAGCGCCCGGATGATGGACCTCGTCGAACGAGCACAGGCCGGCGAGGCCGACGCCTTCGGGCGCCTCTACGACCAGTACAGCGACACCGTGTACCGGTACATCTACTACCGAGTGGGAGGCAAGGCCACCGCCGAGGACCTCACCAGCGAGACCTTCCTGCGCGCCCTGCGCCGCATCGGCACCTTCACCTGGCAGGGCCGTGACTTCGGCGCCTGGCTGGTGACGATCGCCCGCAACCTGGTCGCCGACCACTTCAAGTCCAGCCGCTTCCGGCTGGAGGTCACCACCGGCGAGATGCTCGACGCCAACGAGGTCCAGCGCTCCCCGGAGGACTCCGTCCTGGAGGCCCTGTCGAACGCCGCACTGCTCGACGCGGTGCGCCGGCTCAACCCGCAGCAGCAGGAGTGCGTGACCCTGCGCTTCCTCCAGGGCCTCTCGGTCGCCGAGACCGCCCGTGTGATGGGCAAGAACGAGGGCGCGATCAAGACCCTTCAGTACCGGGCCGTGCGCACCCTCGCCCGGCTCCTCCCGGCCGACGCCCGCTGACGGCACACTGTGGGTGACACCCAACTCGCGCTCAGTGAAAGTCCGTTGAGTTCGCGGTCGGATCATCCGCCGTCCGTAACCCAAGTGCTACGCCACTCGTTGTGCGGGATACAGGCTCCCTGTGGTCGCACCCGGCCCCTCCCCGATCACCTGATCGGGGGCTGCGGTCGGGCTGTGCAACCCTCAGAACCCCCTGGGGAGTCGACCGTCATGACGTGAGAGGAGGTGCCGCCAGTGATCGCGAACGTATCGGCGCACCGGCGGGCGAACGCCTTCGCCCAGGCCCTGGAGGAGCAGTCCGACCAGGGCACGGCGGCCGAGCAGTCCGAAGGACCGGCACCGGCCCCGGCTGCTGCGGAACAGACCGAGCGAGGCCGCCTGCTGGCCCTCGCCACCGGTCTCGGCGAGCTGCCCAAACCGGTGCTGGACCCGGACGTGAAGGTCGTCCAGCGGGCCCAGCTGGTCGCCGCCTTCGAGGCCATGCTGCAAGGGGGCGAGGCGCCCGCGCCGTCACTACCGGAGCAGCGCTCCCACCGGGCCCGGGGTGCGCATCGGGCCACCGGCCTGGGCAAACTCCGGCCGCGGTCCCGGCTCACCAAGGGCCTCGCGGCCGGCGGCCTCAGTGTCGGGGTGGCCGCCGGAGCCTTCGGCGGGGTCGCCGCCGCCAGCTCGGACGCCCTGCCCGGGGACTCGCTGTACGGCCTCAAGCGCGGCATCGAGGACTTCCGGCTCAACTACCTCTCCGACGGCGAGGGCCAGCGCGGCCAGGCCTTCCTCGACCAGGCGTCGACCCGGCTCAGCGAGGCCCGCAGGCTGATGGAGCGCGGCCGGGGCGGCCATCTCGACCACGAGTCCCTCGGTGAGATCCGCCGCACCCTGTCCGGGATGACGCACGACGCCTCCGAGGGCCACCGCCTGCTGCACGAGGCGTACGAGCACGACCCGAACTCGCTGGGTCCCATCCGGGCCCTCGACGCCTTCGCCCGCTCGCACCGCGAAGCGTGGGGCGCGCTCCGCGACAGGCTGCCGGTGCAGCTCGGGGACGTGAGCCAGCAGGTCTCGTCGGTGTTCGACGCCATAGACCAAGAGGTCGCCCCACTCCAGTCCCTGCTCCCGCGGCCCCCCGCCCACAACGGCGGCGGTACGCGGCACAGCGCGGGCACGACACCCACCGGCCCGACGGGCTCGCACCGCTCGACGGCGCCCAGCTCCGGCGGCTCCGGCTCCGCCCCCGGGAACGGCCACTCCAGCACGCCGAGCGAGCCGGCGAGCACCGGCGAGGGCCTCCTCGACGGCAGCGCGGGCGGCCTCCTGGACCCCCCGAAGTCCGGCAACACCGCCTCCCCGTCCACCACGAAGCCTCCGTCCACCCACCCGGACGTCACGCTCCCGCCCCTCCTCCCGGGCCTCCTCCCCGGCCTGGGCATCGACAACGAGGAGAGCAACTAGCCATCCCCGGTACGAAGTTGGGGGCGCCCCTCGCACAAGGGGCGCCCCCATCGACGTACCTCCACCGGGCTCAGAAGAAGACCGACCGCCGCTGCACCAGCAGCTTGTAGAGGGTGTGCTGGATCTGTTCGCGGACCTGGTCGGTCAGGTTGAACATCAGCATCGGGTCCTCCGCCGCCTCCGGCGGATAGCCGTCCGTGAGGATCGGCTCGCCGAACTGGATCGTCCACTTCGTGGGCAGCGGGATCGCGCCCAGCGGGCCCAGCCAGGGGAACGTCGGCGTGATCGGGAAGTACGGGAAGCCGAGGACACGGGCGAGCGTCTTGGCGTTGCCGATCATCGGGTAGATCTCCTCCGCCCCGACGATCGAGCACGGGATGATCGGGGTGCCCTTGCGCAGCGCCGTGGAGACGAAGCCCCCGCGGCCGAAGCGCTGGAGCTTGTAGCGCTCACCGAACGGCTTGCCGATCCCCTTGAAGCCCTCCGGCATCACCCCGACCAGTTCGCCGCGCCCCAGCAGCCGTTCGGCGTCCTCCGCGCAGGCCAGGGTGTGACCGGCCTTGCGGGCCAGCTCGTTGGCGACCGGCAGCATGAACACCAGGTCGGCGGCGAGCAGCCGGAGATGGCGGCCGGCCGGATGGTTGTCGTGGACGGCGACCTGCATCATCAGGCCGTCCAGCGGCAGCGTCCCGGAGTGGTTGGCGACGATCAGCGCCCCGCCCTCGGACGGGATGTTCTCGATGCCCTTCACCTCGACCCGGAAGTACTTCTCGTACAGCGGGCGCAGCACGGACATCAGGACCTGGTCGGTGAGTTCCTCGTCGTAGCCGAACTCGTCGACCTCGTACTCCCCGGTGAGCCGGCGGCGCAGGAAGGAGAGCCCGGCGGCGATCCGCCGCTCCAGGCCGCCGTCCGGCCGGCCGTCCCCGGGCTCGTCCCGCGGCCGGGGGTCCGGTTCTTCCTCACGCGTCACGGGAACATCATCCTGCGCGGGAGCCACGCCCGGCAGGGGCTGGACCTCCCGGACCGCGGCGGCCTCGCCGTTCTTGCGCCGGCCGGCCGTGCTCCGGCGCCTCGGCGGCCGCTGTACGGCGCCTCCGCGGGACCGGTCGTCGTCGAACGGAATGACCTTGGCATCCGCCATCGTTGATGCGCTCCTCAGTTGGCGCTCGGCGTCGGGGAGCCGCCCGGCCGGGGCAGCGCGGCGATCCGGTCGACGGCCCCCGCGAGCGCCTCCGGCGGCAGCAGCCCGGGCCCCTGGGCGCGCGCGAAGTCCGCGAAGGTCTCGGCGGTCGTGTACTTCGGCCGGTAGCCCAGCGTCTCGCGCATCTGGTCCGTCGACACGACGCGGCCGTGGGTGAGCAGCCGGATCTGTTCCGGGGAGAAGTCCGTCATGCCCAGCGTACGCACCAGCGAGCCCGCCCAGGTGACGGCGGGCAGCAGCAGGGGCACGGTGGGGCGGCCCAGCCGCCGGGAGCACTGGGAGAGCAGCAGGACGCCGTCCCCGGCGATGTTGAAGGTGCCGCTGTTGAGCGTGGACCGCTCGGGGTCGTGCGAGGCGATCCGCAGCACCTCGATCACATCGTCCTCGTGCACGAACTGGAGCCGCGGGTCGTAGCCGAACACCGTCGGCAGGACCGGCAGCGCGAAGTACGAGGCGAGCGGCGTCTCCGCGGTGGGGCCGAGGATGTTGGCGAAGCGCAGCACGCACACCGCGACATCGGGCCGGCGGCGCGCGAAGCCGCGTACGTACCCCTCGACCTCGACGGTGTCCTTGGCGAAGCCGCCGCTCGGCAGCGACTTGGGCGGGGTCGTCTCGGTGAAGACGGCCGGATCGCGCGGCGCCGAACCGTAGACGTTGGTACTGGACTTGACCACCAGCCGCTTCACGGTCGGCGACTTCTGGCAGGCGCCGAGCAGCTGCATGGTGCCGATGACGTTGGTCTCCTTGACCGTGGTCCGGCTGCCGCTGCCGAGCGCGGTGCCCGTCACGTCGAGGTGGACGACCGTGTCGGCCGCGGTCTCGGCGAGCACCCGCGCGATGGTGGGGTGCCGGATGTCGGCCTGGACGAAGTCGGCACCGCCCAGATGGTGCTCGGGCGGCACAGCGTCCACGGCGATCACCCGGTCCACCCGGGGGTCGCGCTGGATCCGTCGTACGAACCGGCCCCCCAGCTGACGGGCCACCCCGGTCACGAGCACGACCTTCCCCAAGAGCTGCGCCTTCCTCTCGCGTTACCCGTGTGCGGCCAACCTAGCGGGTCGGCGTCGCGCTGTGAGGACCGCCCACCGCGCCATGTCACGGGCCCCGCGTCCGGACGACCGGACCGGGCCACCCGCGAGGCGGGCGTACGCGCGGGGCACCTGCCCGGAACATGACTGTGGCCCCCCACCATGCATGGCGGGGGGCCACAGGACACGCTCTCGCGGCGTCGCGTCGCTTACTTCTTGTTACGACGCTGGACGCGCGTGCGCTTCAGCAGCTTGCGGTGCTTCTTCTTAGCCATCCGCTTGCGCCGCTTCTTGATAACAGAGCCCACGACTACCCTCGCTCACTTCTCATCACTCGGTGCTGGGCATCATGGGCCCATACGACCTACGAGGGGTCAGCCTACCCGCCCGAGCGCTGAGGTCGTAATCGAGGGGCCGTCAGGCCGTCTCCACCCCCACATAGCTCTCGCGGAGGTACTCGTGAACCGCTTGTTCCGGGACGCGGAACGACCGCCCCACCCGGATCGCGGGCAGATGACCACTGTGCACCAAGCGGTACACGGTCATCTTGGACACTCGCATCACCGAGGCGACTTCCGCCACGGTAAGGAACTGAACCTCGTTCAGAGGCCTCTCGCCAGCTGCAGCCATGACACACCTGAACCTTCCGCACTCGACGGCCACCGGCTTCCCCTTCCGGTGACTCTTCGTCGCTGCGTGCTCACTCCCCAATGTAGGGGCGGGTGATGCGAGTGGGGAAGAGGTGCACCCATCGGCGGCCTACTGTGACAGACACGCTCGATTGAGTACGTAGCGGGTCAGCGGACCGTAGTAGTGCGACCGCACCGCGTCATCAAGTGGAACCACCACGGAGACGGTTCCCTCGGCCTCCCCCACGAAGAGCGCGGGGTCGTCGGTGTCGGCCAGACCGATAGCCTCGAACCCCAGCTGACCTGCGCCGCAGACCCATCCGTGGTCCCCGATGACCAGCTCGGGGAGCGGCCCGCCGGCCTCCGCCGCGGCGGCCAGAACGGTACGAACCGGCAGCGGTGAGTGGGTGTGTGCGCCCGGCTCACGACCGGGGCGTCCGGCGTCGGGTTCGCGGACGAGCGCGACTCCGCGGACGTAGTCAAGGTTGTACGTGCGTAGACCGAACCGGGTCGTTATGTCGACACAGTGACCCTGCGCCGGGGTGAGGACAGTACATCCCGCCGCCGACAGAGCGTCCGCCAACGCGGCGTAGAAACCGAGCAGCCGGTGCGGATGACCGGTCCCCAGGAGCAGCGGAGCGCCACGCTGGGCGACCGCGGCCAGCCGCTCGGCGAAGGCGAGCAGCGCGGCGAGGGTCCGCTCGGGGTCGATCACATCATGACCGGAAGTACGGCCGGGATCGGCCGAAACACCGCACCTGTCCGACATCAGTGCGAGCAACTCCCGCTGCCCCCAAGCCCCTTCGGGGTCGAGCCCGATCAGCGCCCGGGGGTCCCGTGCCGCGAACAACCGGTAGCTCCGCAGGCTCGCCTCCCGCGCGGTGGCCACGGGTCCGGCCAGCCCGGCGGCCAGGAGGTGGGCGCGGAGCGCGCCGGTGCTCAACACGGGAGCGATGCTGACGGACCCCGGCGGCGGAGCGGGCCGGAAGCCGGAAAACACCGCACAGTTGGCCTAACACCAGAACTCCGGACAGCTACGACTTCAGTAGCGGAACAGTGACAAAGCACACCACAACTGCCGTACCGTTTCCCGGGTCTCACTCCGCGTGGACGACAACGACCGACCGTGCACGCCGCATTGACCGCACAGACACCACCGACCAGCAGGGGGAACCACCATGGAACTGTCCCGTCGCGCCATCACCGCCGCCGCACTCACCGCGCTGGCCCTCGGCGGCACCGTCGCCGCCACCTCTCCGGCCTCGGCCGCCACGACGGCGCCGGCAGCCGCCGCGTACAACGGCGCCTGCGGCACCGGCTACCAGGTGATCGGCTCCACCCCGGTCGGCAACTCCGGGAAGGTCTTCCTGACCTGGAACGAGTCGACCGGCAAGAACTGCGCCGTGACCATCCGCAACACCCCGGGCGCCAAGATCCACATGGGCGTCGAACTCACCATCGTCACCGGCCACGAGACCACCCCGGTCAGCGACACCGGCCAGTACACGTCGTACGCCGGTCCCGTCTACCTCAACGGGCGCGGCCACTGCATCGAGTGGTACGGCGTCATCGGCACGGCGACCGGCGGGGACACCGGCCACTGCGGCTGACGCCCCGCGCCGGGGGACGGGCCGACCACCCGCCCCCCGGCGGCACCCCTACGCCAGCAGCCCGCGCAGCGGGAACACCGCCCGCCGCGCCGCCAGGACCGCCTGGTCGAGGCGGTCGGCGGGATCGTAGCCGGACTCCCAGTCGGCCCAACGCACCGGCGACCGCCCGTCGGTCATCCGGGCCGGCGCCAACTGCCGTGTCCGCGCGAAGACTTCCTGCCGCCAGCTCTCCGGGACGACCGTCTCGGGCGCGATCTCCCGGCCGGCCGCGATGGCGACGAGATGCGTCCACGAGCGCGGCACCACCTCCACCACGGCGTAACCGCCGCCGCCCAGCGCCACCCACTTCCCGTCCGCGTACCGGTGCGCCAGCTCGTGGCACGCCACCTGCACGGCCCGCTGCGCGTCCAGCGACACGGCCAGATGCGCCAGCGGATCCTCGAAGTGCGTGTCGGCGCCGTGCTGGGTGACCAGCACCTGTGGCCGGAAGTCCGCGAGCAGCTCCGGTACGACCGCGTGGAACGCGCGCAGCCACCCCGCGTCACCGGTCCCGGCCGGCAGCGCCACGTTCACCGCCGAGCCCTCCGCGCTCTCCGCCCCGGTCTCCTCCGGCCGGCCGGTCCCCGGGAAGAGCGTCCGCGGATGCTCGTGCAGGGAGACCGTCAGCACCCGGGGGTCCTCCCAGAAGGCGGCCTGCACACCGTCCCCGTGGTGCACGTCGACATCGACGTACGCGACCCGCTCGGCCCCCAGCTCCAACAGCCGGGCGATCGCGAGGGACGCGTCGTTGTAGACGCAGAACCCGGAAGCGGCCCCCGGCATCGCGTGGTGCAGCCCGCCGGCGAAGTTCACGGCGTGCGGGGCGTCCCCGCGCCACACGGCCTCCGCCGCGCCGACCGACTGCCCGGCGATCAGCGCCGAGACCTCGTGCATCCCCGCGAAGGCCGGATCGTCCATGGTCCCCAGGCCGTACGCCGCGTCCGCCGACGCCGGATCGGCCGACGCGGCCTTCACCGCCTCGACGTAGTCCTGCCGGTGGACGAGCCGCAGCGTCGACTCACCGGCGGGCTTCGCCGACACCACGTCGACATCCCGGTCGAGCCCGAAGGCGTCGACGAGTCGCCGGGTCAGGGCGAGCCGGACCGGGTCCATCGGATGGTCCGGCCCGAAATCATAGCCCGTTACTGCCTCGTCCCACATCAGCTGTGTGCGGCCGTTCATGCCCGTCACCGTATCGGTCCTCCTGCGGCGCGAACGACCTGGCGTACACCAATGTCACCAGGACCAACACCATCGGCACCAGCATGGCCCCGCGGTAGCTCCAGGCGTCACCCAGCGCCCCGACCAGCGGCGAACCCACGAGGAAGCCGACGTAGTTGAAGATGTTGAGCCGCGCGACGGCCGTGTCCGACGCCCCTGGGAAGAGCCGCCCCGCCGCCGCGAACGTCTGCGGAACCAGCACACACAGCCCCAGCCCGAGCAGTGTGAACCCCAGCATCCCGACCCCCGCCCCGGGCGCCACGGCCACCACCGCGAACCCGAGCGCGGCCACCACCGCCCCCAGCCGTACGACCGTCACGGCCCCGAACCGCCGCACCCCGAAGTCCCCGATACCTCGCCCGACCAGGCACATCACCATGTAGACGTTGTACGGAACCGTCGCCACCTGCTCCGAGCTGCCCAGCACGTCCTTGAGGTACTTCGCGCTCCAGTTGGAGACGGTCGAGTCCCCGATGTACGCGAAGGTCATCACCAGGCAGAGCGGCAGCAGCAGCTTGAAGACGAGCGGCCCCGCCTCGGCCGCCTCCCCCGCGCCGCCCGGCGCACCACCGTCGACGTACCACCGGCTCCCCACCAGCGCGGCCGGCAGCAGCACCGCCACCACGGGCAGGTACGACACCCACAGCGCCAGCTGCCAGTGCGCCCCGGCCCACGCCAGGGAGGCCCCCACGATCCCGCCCAGGCTGTACGCGGCGTGGAAACTGAGCATGATGCTCCGCCCGTACGACCGCTGCAGGCTCACCCCGAGCATGTTCATCGAGGCGTCCAGCGCACCCACGGCGAGCCCGAACGCACCGAGGGAGACGGCCAGTTCGGCCATCCCGTCACCGGACCCGGCACCGAGCAGCGCCAGCAGCACCACCGGCTGGGACCAGCGCAGCAGCACGCTGGGCCGTATCCGCTTCACCAGCTGCTCGGTCGTCACGCTGCCCACGCCGGCGAGGATCGGCACCGCCGCCAGGAACAGCGGCAGCAGCGCGTCGGAGACGCCGTACCGATCCTGGATGGCGGGGATGCGCGTCACCAGCAGCGCGAAGGCGGCGCCCTGCGCGAAGAAGCTGAACGCCAGAGAGGCCCTACCGCGCCGCAGCACATCTGTCATGGCGGCGAGCGTAGGGCCCCAGTAGTACTCGTGGGTAGATCCGGCCAAAGGTGAATTCGGCTCAGCTTTACCGGGCGACGGCCATCGCGGGGACGCGGGCGACCACGGGCACCTGGGCGGGCCGGTCCACGGTCTTCAGCTCGTCGGCGATCATCTCAGCCATCGGCACGACGGCCAGCCGGCCACTGACCACTGCCGCCACGGCCATCGTGCTCACCATGACGACCGTGCCCAGCCACACCATGGTGTCCACAGGCAGCGTGTACACACCCACCACCCGGGCGACGCACTCGGCGAGCAGCAGCACACCCCAGACGAGCGAGAACCGGCGCTCGGCCCTCCGGAAGGCCGCGGACCCGGCCAGCAGCCGCTCGAAGGCGGCGTCCCGGGCCGCGTCCCCCTTCACCAGCCAGGGCTTCATACCTGCGGTCATCAGCGGCTTGCCCAGCGCCACGGAGACCAGGATGCCGATCCCGACGGCACTGCTGACCCCGCTGTCCTTGGCGAGCATCAGCCGCGGATCACCGGCGACGAGGCTGAGGGCCAGCCCCACGACGTTCACGAAGAGGATCAGGGTGGCGAAACCGTTGAGCTTCCGCTCCGCCACGAACCCCCACACGGTCCGTGCCGCCGGCACCACACTGCTCCACCCCAGCGCCGCCATGGTGCTCATCCCGAACCCGCTCTTGAACAGGTAGTACGACCCGATCGGCACCGCCACGTCCATCAGGAGCGGCGCGAGGTTCTGCGTCTTGGAGCCCGTGTTCGTCGTCATGTGCTCAGCTTGCCGCCGGGACCCCCACCGCCAGTAGAACCGATCGTCCGGAGCTCGGCATGACAAATGTCAGCGCCGATCCGAGGGGTCGGTCATACCAGCAGACTCGGCAACTCCTCCATGCTGCCGAAGAGTTGCGTGGCGCCGGCGAGCCGCTCGGCGGGGGTCATGGCGGTGAAGCCGTACACGTCCATCCCCGCCGCCACAGCGGCCCGCACACCGAGGGGACTGTCCTCCACGACGACGCACCGCTCCGGCGCGACCCCCATCCGCTCGGCCGCGTGGAGGAAGAGGTCCGGCGCCGGCTTCCCCCGCCCCACGTCCTGCGAGCTGAAGATCCGCTCCTCGTTGAACCACCGGTCGAGCCCGGCCGCCCGATGCCCGACCCTGATCCGCTCATGACTCCCGGACGACGCCACGCAGTACGGCACCCCGTCCGCCGCGAGCCTCTCCAGGACGTCGGCGGCCCCGGCCACCGGCTTCAACTCCCGCTCGAACGCGGCGAACACCCGCGCGTGGAACACGTCGTCGAAGTCGTCCGGCAGCCGCTGCCCGGTCCGCTCCCGCACCAGATCGTGTACGCGGTGCATGGCGGCGCCCATGTAGTCGCGGAGGGAGTCCTCGTAGGAGGTCGGGTGCCCCAGCTCCGTGAGATAGCCAGCCAGAAGCCGGTTGGAGATGGGCTCGCTGTCGACCAGGACACCGTCGTTGTCGAAAATCACTAGGTCATGGCGCATACCACCGAGCCTAAACGCAGAAAACCCCCGTGCCGAATGGCACGGGGGTTTTCGCAATGATTGTTCGGCGGTGTCCTACTCTCCCACAGGGTCCCCCCTGCAGTACCATCGGCGCTGTAAGGCTTAGCTTCCGGGTTCG
>NZ_JBEXET010000056.1:0-43465 GCF_040606415.1 Streptomyces sp. NPDC005423
CCCGCCTCCCCTCCGCCCCCCCCTGGTTCTCGCCCCCGTACAACTCAGCCCCCCCCCGCCGCTGGGGGGCCGCCCGCGCCGCCCCCCGCCCCTCTCGCGTGTCACGGCTGCGAGCCTTTCAGTCCGCTGACGAACGCGGTCCACATGAGGCGAGCCGAAACCGGGGGAGCCCCGCGCCAGGAGCCGTTCGCGCGGCCGTCGGGTAGGCCCCCAACGTGCCTTGGCCACCGGTTACGCTGCCTGCCTGCCTTGCGGCGGCTTCCTCCGTCGCGTCTGAATCCGTGAGTTGCTTGCCGACGCGTCGACAGCGGCGAGACCCGACGCCCGCTCGTCGCAGGAGTGAGGAACCGCAGGCCTGTGCGCGCTGCCGACCCGTGGTCGGCGGCCGAGCGGGGCCGCGCCTCAGTTTCGAGGCCGCGCCTCCGCCGGCGGTACGGAGGCGGAGAGCGCGTGCAGATCGTCGAAAGCTTGGAGGAGATGTGCCTCCAAGCTCCGTTCGGGGTCATCGATCCAGGCTTGCGCGGCGTGGTGGAAGGCGGCCCAGCCGGTCTGTGCGGCCAGGCCGGCCAGCCGGTCGGGGACTTGGCGCTGACGTAGGGCTTCAGCCAGGGCTTCGGTGAGGGCTGCCGCCTTGGCCAAGTCGCGTTCTCGGAGGGCCGGGGTCTTGGCGATGAGTGCCAGCCGTGGCTCGGAGAAGGGGCGGTTGTCCTCAAGGATCCGTCCGGCCTTTTGGAAGGCGTGCAGCAGTATGCCGAGTGGCTGTAGGCCGTCAGGGGCGTCGGCGACCTCCTGCGTCAGCGCGGCCCGCAGATCGGCTTCGCCGTCGAAGAGCACCTCGCGCTTGTCCGGGAAGTGCCGGAAGAACGTGCGCTCGTTGACGCCTGCCCGGGCGGCGATCTCGGCGGTGGTGGTCTGGTCGAACCCGCGCTCGCGGTACAGCTCCAGAGCCGCCTGTTGGAGGCGGCGGCGCGCTTCTGCTCCGCTTCGTGGCACCCCCAGAAGATACCGCATACGCCAGTGACCGAAGTCGCTTGACGCCAGTCACTGGCGCTACGTACAGTCAGTGACTGGCGCTACTTAACGCCAGCGACTGGCGTTATCGTAACCGTCTCGCCGCTATTTGCAGCGCTTCAGACCTTTCGTTCCGAACGTCGTCGAGACGAGCGACGTCACCGTTCCCCCTCGCAGGCCCCCACAGCCTTGCTGCGCCGCCGCCCTCGAAGGCGGCCCATGTCCGCCTCACCCGCACCGGACCCGGTGCAGACACCCACAGGAAGAGCGTTCCATGCACATCTTCGTCACTGGTGGCTCTGGCCAGACCGGCCCCGCCGTTGTCGCCGAGCTGATCGCGGCCGGTCACGCCGTCACTGGTCTGGCGCGCTCTGTTGCCGCCGCCACCCGGCTTGAGGCGCTGGGCGCCACGCCCCACCACGGTTCCCTTGACGACCTCGACAGCCTGCGCCGTGGCGCCGAAGCCGCCGACGGCGTGCTGCACATGGCCTACGGCGGGGACTTCTCCGACCTCGACGACATGATGAGGCGTGACCGGACCGCGATCGAGACCCTCGGCCGGCCGTTGGAACACTCGGGCAAACCGCTTGTCGTCACCTCGGGCACGCTGGTCATGCCCGCCGGCCGGGTAACCACCGAGAGCGACGAACCCGACGCGACCGGGATCGCCGCCTTCCGCATCGCGGGCGAGCGAGCCTGTCTGGACTTCGCGGCCCGGGGAGTACGCGCCAGCGTGGTCCGCCTCGCTCCTACCGTCCACGGCCCTGAGGACCACGGCTTCATCCCCATGCTCATCGCCACCGCACGAAAGACCGGCGTCTCGGCCTACGTCGGCGACGGCGCCAACCGTTGGCCCGCGGTGCACCGGTCTGACGCCGCGGCCCTGTTCCGCCTGGCGCTGGAGAAGGCTCCGGCGGGCGGTGTGCTGCACGGAACAGCCGAAAGCGGCGTCACCATGAAGAGCATCGCGCAGGCCATCGCCCGGGGCCTGGACCTGCCGACGGTTTCACTGACACCCGACGAGGCGGCGGGGCACTACGTCAGCCCGTTCATGGCCCGGGTCTACGGCTTCGACGCGCCCGTCACCAGTACTCACACACAGGAGCTGCTCGGCTGGGCCCCCATCCACCCGACACTTCTCGATGACCTGGAGCACGGCGACTACTTGGCCCCGCCGGTCTCCTGACCCCCTCGCCCTGTATCCCCGCCGACAACCGGCCGCGTCCTCTGCGTGGGCCCGCCGCGGTTCCGCACGGCGGGCCCACGGGAACATCGAGAGGCGGAACATCCGGCGGTGCGGCCAGTGCGGCGCTCAGCTACCCGAAGGCGTCGGGCGCCCGCGCCGCCTCTGCGCGGCGGCCTGCCGCACCAAGGCCTGGTGGCACTTGCGGGCCACGCTCGACTGCGACAGACCGCTGTGCCGCGCCAGCGATGTAAGTCACCTGCCAACTGACTTTCAAGCAGCGGCAGTTCCAGATCTTCGTCGCTGTTCCGGGCTCGTTGTCTGAACAAGCTCAGCTCACCCGCAGCACTGTCTTGCCACGCAGCCCCGTCACCCCTACCTCGCCTGCGAGGGCTCGCGGCGCCTCCTCAAGGGGGACTTCCGCGCCGATGACGGACCGGAGTGTGCCGGCCATGACGAGCTCCGTCAGCTCCGCGAGCCGCTCGGGCTTGCGATCGAGTTGGTAGTTCGCGGTGCGGATACGCTTGTCGCCGAGAAGTGGGTCGTCGAGGCCGAAGGCGGTCGAGAACAGGGCGCCGCCGTCCCTCACAGCGCCGGCCACTCTGCTCGTGAGCAAGGGGTCGCCGACGAGATCGAGGATCGCGTCGACACCCTCGGGCACGATCCTGCGCAGCGCCTGCTCCAGGGGCTCGATTCCACGCGGGACGATCTCACTGGCACCGAGCCCTCGCAGCTCCTCGGCAAGTTCGGCAGACGCCGTCGCGACAACCCCGATGCCGCGGGCAGTGGCGGCTTGCACCGCGAAGGTACCCACGCCCCCCGTCGCGCCGACGACGAGAAGTGTTCCGCCCTCAGGCACTTGCATATGGTCGAGGACGCCGAGCGCGGTCATGCCGGAGGTCGGCAGTGCGGCGGCCACATCAGCGGGCATCATGTCGGGCACGGCTGCCAGTGCGCCGAGCACGGGCGCCGCCTGCACCACGCAGACCTCCGCGAAGGTACCGAACTGCAACGGTTGGTCCCAGAACTGGCCGAAGACCCGTTCCCCCACGCGGAACTGTGTGACGCCATCGCCGATCGCGGTCACGGTGCCGGCACCGTCCATACCGAGCGTCAAGGGGAACCGGTACTCTCCGAACGCCGCCAGCGCACCCGAGGCGATGGCCATGTCGAGCGGGTTGACCGCCGCCGCCTCGATCGCGACCTGCACTTGGCCGGTGCCGGGCTCGGGCACGGGCAACTTCCTGAGCTCCGGGGCCTGCCCGAAGCGCTCAACGCTGATTCCTCGCATTGCTCCCTCTCCATTCCACCGCAGGCCGTCCGCCTGGCGACGGCATCAGAGTGCGGTCAGGGAGCACCCTGCGGGAATGACCGATGCAGCACCGACTATGAACAAAGAGGCACCAATAACGATGCCCAACCGGTCGTAATATGAGGCTCATGGCAGTGGAGTCCCGACCGCTGCGGTACTTCGTCGCCGTGGCGGAGGAACGCAGCTTCACCCGCGCCGCCGGTCGGCTCGGCATCGCCGGCCCCGCGCTGTCCCGCGCGATCCGCAAGCTGGAAGCCGAGACCGGCGTACGCCTCTTCGAGCGCTCTACCCGAGTGGTGGAGCTGACCGAGCCCGGCGCGGTGCTCCTCGCACAGGTGCAGCCCGTCCTTGAGGCACTCGACGCGGCGGTCCGCCGTACCGCGCGGGCCTCGGCACCGAATCGCAGCCTGCTGCTCGCCGTCAAGGCGGACGCCGACGGGGGCCTGCTGGCGGACCTCCTCGCCGCAGCGGCCATCGAACCCGACGCGGAACCCATCGCCGTACGCCTGTGCGGCTGGCGCGAGCACACCCGACTACTGCGCACCGGCGAGGCCGACGCGGCGCTGATGTTCGAGCCCTACGACCTTGACGGCATCGACGCGGACGTCGTCGCGCTGGAGCCGCGCGTCGCGGCGCTGCCCACGGGCCATGCGCTCGCGCCCGCCTCCCGGGTACTGCTCGCCGACCTCGGTATCGCAGCCGAAGGAATCGACGAACGGGCAGAGCGCGACATCAACGAGCACGGCGTACACGATCTCGCCCAACTGCTCGCCCTCATCGGCCTCGGCACGACGACGACCGTGCTCCCGAGGTCCGTCGCCGCCAGATACCCCCGGCCCGGGGTGACCTACGTCCCCATCGAGGACTGTCCTCCCGCAGCCCTGGTCATCGCCTGGCCGGAGCGCTCCCGCAGCCGCGGCGTGGCCGCGCTGGTACGCGCGGCGGCAGCCGTAGCCGAGTCACGGGGTATGAGCACAGCCATCGAAGCGTCGCGGTGACCACCCGCACTCACGGATCGACGGCTGCGCGCGCCCGGACTGGAGTCAAGGCTTCAGGAAACCTTGGACGCGCCGGGTTTCCGCCGCCGTACTCGCCGCTGGGGGCGCACCACGAAGGCGTCAACCGGGTCGGCGAGTTCGCGCTCGATCACGATGGCCGAGGTGTGTCGCGGGGAGAACGAACCCACCCGGGACCGCTACTTCGGTTCCTGGTGGAACGCTTTCGAGGTCCCCGTGAGCAGCGTCTGCGCCGGCCCGCTCGTCAGGGCCGACCTCGACGACAAGACGTACGACCGCCTGCTCAACCTGGTCACCACCTGCCCGCACGCCGAAGTCGCCTACGCCAAGGCCCGGTTGCCGCTCGCCCGGGACAGTACGGGCACCATCACGGGCGTCTCGCCGGAAGAGGGACTGGCCTACCGCTCCGAGCAGTTCGGTGGCCACGTCACCATCGCCGGACGGACGTCCGAAGCGCCGGCGCTGGCATCGGCGCGGATCGCGCGGGAGATGATCCGGGCGGCCCTGCTGCGGGGCGGGTGGACGTTCCTGCACGCCTCCGGTGTCGTCCACGACGGCCAAGTCCTGCTTACCTTCGGCTCCAAGGGGGCGGGCAAGACCACCACGGCGCTGTTGCTGGCCGGCCGGGGCGCCCAACTGCACGCCAACGAAAGGGTGTTCGTCAAGGTGGTCGGCGGTGAACCGCGGGTCCTGCCGTGGCCGCCGGCGGCGGCCCTCGGGCTGGGCCTGCTCGACGCGCTCGGCCTGTTCGACGTCGTACGCGCAAGGCTCCAGGCGGGCGAGCAGCTCCACCCCACGCAGCACCGCGACGTCACCGACGCACTTCTGGCCGGCCGACGTGAGCCGCTGTGGGAGCCGGGCGGCAAGCGGGAGAGGAAGGTGCAGGTGTTCCCCGACCAGTTCGACACCTGGTTCGGCATGCGGCCCGCATCGATCCCTCCGCCGTGCCGGCCGTGATCGACGGGGACCGGACCCTCGGTGAGGGCGACTTCATGAGCGGCGCCACGGAGGACCGCTACCCGGACCACTTCGGCCTCGCCCCCGGTATCGGCGGTGGCGGCGACGACCTGGCCCGTGCGACGGTCACCGCCCGGCTCACCGCGCTCCCGCACCACGAGGTCGTGCTCGGTCACGATGTGAACGCCAACGCGGACTTCCTCGCCGAACCCGCGGGTCTGCCGCAGTGATTCGTGAGCGACCACCTGTCGAACGCGGGGCCCCAACTCCCGCCGTACGAAACCGGTTTCATGTGGTCGCGGAGGTGCCGGCAGCGGGGTGAGGCGCGTCGGTGTCCTGGTTCTGGATCTCTTCGGCGGCGCGGCGCAACTCGGCGAGGACGGTACGGACGGCCCGTCGTGCGGTGCGTTCCGGTCGGTGGAGGACGTCGATGTGGCGTCGGGCGTGGACCGCGCTCAGCGGCCGCAGGACGAGGTTCGGGTGCTGGCGGGCCGTCCAGCGTGGCATCAGCGCCAGCCCGCCGCCGGCGGCTACGACCTCGGCGACCACGGCGGATTCGTTGATGCGGTGGACGATGTCGAGGCGGCGGTTGGCGACGCTGGCGATGGCTTCGATGGTGGACATGAGCGGGAAGCCGTCGTGGACGGTGATCCAGGGCTGGTCCGCCACGTCGTGGGGCGAGAGCAGCGTCTTCGAGGCCAGCGGGTGGCCGGCCGGCAGGGCGACGTCGAGCGGCTCCCGCAAGAGGGTGCAGGCGGTGACGGTGCTCGGCCAGGGCGGCCCGTGATCGAGGCGGTGGGCGAGAACGAGGTCGTAGTCGCGGGTGAGGGTGGGGAAGCGGTCCTGGGCGACATCTTCGTCGGCGAAAGCCAGTCGTGGGTGGCCCGGTCCGGCGAGGTCGCGCAGCAGCAGGGGGAAGAACGCGGAGGCCGCGCTGTGGAACGCCGACAGCGAGACGTCGCCGTCGGGCTGCTCCGCGAAGTCGGCGATGGTGTGCCGTGCCCGGGCCAGGGCCGTCTCCACCTCGATGGCCGCGCGGGCCAGGGCTTGCCCGGCCTCGGTCAGCACCACCCGGCGCCCGGCGCGCTCGGTGAGCGGGACGGGGATCGAGCGCTGCAACAGGCGCAACTGCTGGGAGATCGCGGAAGGTGTCACGCGCAGGGCCTCGGCGACCGCACTGACACTGCCCAGTTCTCCCAGCTCCCGCAGGATCTGGAGTTGCCGCTCATCCATGCGGACAGTGTAGGGCTGCTACAGCTTTGTTTTAGGGACTGGTGCTGGTCTTCAACATGCTGGTGGTGCAGCGTGGGCGTATGCCTGTCGCTCGCCGTACCGATGTAGTGCTGTTCCTTGTCGCGCTGGTCTGGGGTTCCAGTTACCTGGCGGCCAAGACGGCCACCGGTGCCCTCCCGGTCACCGGCGTGCTGTTCGCCCGGTACGCGATCTCCGCGCTCGCGTGCGGAGCGCTGGTCGTCTCCCGTCGCCGGGCGCGCCGCTGGACCCGAGCCGAGGTCCGCACCGGGTCGCTGCTGGGGGTCACACAGGCGGCCGTCCTGGCGCTGGAGACCTACGGGGTCGCGCACACCAGCGCCGCCAACGCCGGGGTGATCATCAGCCTGACCATTGTGCTGACGCCGCTGCTGGACCGGACCGCGGCCGGCCGCGGACTGCCCTGGACGTTCTTCGCCGCCGCCGGCCTGTGCGTGGTGGCCGTCGGGCTGCTCACCTCCAGCACCGGACTGCACGCGCTGCGACTCGGCGACGCCCTGGTGCTCGTAGCCGCGGTCGTACGGGCCGGGCACGTCGCGCTCGTCGGACGGCTCACCGCCCGCAGCCCCATGGACGCGCTCCACCTCACCACGGTCCAGACCGTCGTAGGCTCGGCCCTGTTCCTGGGGCCCGCCCTCACGCACCTGCCCGACCTGGCCCACAGCAGCGCCACCACGTGGTCGCAGCTGATCTATCTCGCCCTGTTCTGCAGCGTGTTCGCCTTCCTAGCCCAGACGTGGGCCGTGCAACGCACCTCCGCCAGCCGGGCCAGCCTGCTGCTGGGCACCGAGCCGATCTGGGCCGTCGCGATCGGCATCACTCTCGGCGGTGAACGGCTCACCGTGTGGGCCTCCCTCGGCGCCGTGCTCATGATCGCCGGAACGTACTGGGGCCAGGCCGTCGAACGCACCCACCGCACCGCGACCGCTGAGACCGGTGACGTCGAAGAGGACAGTACGTGCCCTGCAGCGACCCCTACCAGCGTCTGATCGCCCTGCGCGTCAGCCACCCAGCCCCCGACCGGCTGATCAACCAACAACCCCCGCCGCGTATTTGGGCAACGCCGACACGGGCCCTTTCGCCGCCCTGATACGTGCGGTCGCCTTGGGGGAGGAGGCCGCACAGTGGCTGTTCGTCGCGATCCCGAACGGAAGTCTCGGCGGGGCGATCGATGTCACCGGTAGCCGTTCGGGCCGGATCGGCGCGGAGACCGTCCGGCCCGAACGGGCAAGGGGAGTACCGGTGCGAGACGGGCGGCCTGCTCAGGCGTTCACCGTGTTGGTCAGCTTGATGAGGGCTTCGGCTGCCGGGCCCGACGACGCCGGGTTCTGTCCGGTGATCAGGAGGCCGTCCTGCACGACGTAGGGCTGCCAGTCGCCGATCTTGGAGTAGACGCCGCCGAGGCTCTTGAGTTCGTCCTCGACGAGGAAGGGGACGATCTCGGTCAGGGCGACGCCCTCCTCCTCCGAGTTGGTGAACCCGGTGACCTTCTTGCCCCGGACCAGCGGCGTGCCGTCCTCGTTGACCGCGTGGCGCAGGACGCCGGGGGCGTGGCAGACCAGGGCGAGCGGCTTGCCCGAGCGCAGGATCGTCTCGATCAGGCGGGCGGAGTCGGTGTCCTCGGCCAGGTCCCACAGCGGGCCGTGGCCGCCGGGGTAGAAGACGGTGTCGTAGTCCGCCGCCGATACGGAGTCCAGGCGCACGGTGTTCGTGAGCGCCGCGGTCGCTTCCGTGTCGGTCTCGAAGCGACGGGTCTGCTCGGTCTGGAAGCCCGGCTCGTTGCTCTTGGGGTCCAGCGGCGGCCGGCCGCCCTTGGGGGAAGCGAGGGTGATCTCCCAGCCGGCGTCCTTGAAGTGGTAGTAGGGCGCGGCCAGTTCCTCCAGCCAGAACCCGGTCTTGCGGCCGGTGTCGCCGAGCTCGTCGTGCGAGGTGAGAACGATCAGGACCTTCATGGTGCTCTCCTATAAGTAGACCAGTCGTATTTTGACCGGCGAGAAGAATTTCCTCGTCCGACGGGCCGCCGGACGAGGAGGGTGTGAACTGCCCTGACGGGCGTGAACTGCCCCTACAGATGCAGGAGTCGGCGGGTCATCGTGGTGGTGGCTTCGAGAGGTTCGAGGCTTCGATGGATCTTGGCCATGACGCTGGCACCGAGCCACATGTCGTAGAGGATCTGGGCCGTTTCGCGGGGCGCGCCGTCGACCGTGATCGATCCGTCCGTGAGGCCACTGGTGATGGTGCGCTCAAGGCGGTCGATGATCGCGCCCGTTCCCTCCTTGAGGGCCAGCCGCATCGGCTCGGAGAGGTCGGAGACCTCGGCACCGAGCTTCACGGCGAGGCACTTGCCCTGGCATTCCTCGAAGCTCTGCGTTTCCCGCCACAACTGCCAGTACGCCATCAGGCGCTCGGCGGCGGACTGGGAGGGCTGCGCGAGTACGCGGTCCATGTCGGCGAGGTATGCGTCGAAGTAGCTCTTCAGCAGCGCTTCACCGAAGGCGTCCTTGGAGGAGAAATAATGGTAGAAGGACCCCTTCGGTACGCCGGCCTCCGCGAGCACCTCGTTGAGGCCGACCGCTGAGTAGCCCTTGTGGGCCATGATCCGCTGGGCGGCGTCGAGGATGTTCCGACGGGTGTCGGCACTGCGTGCTGTGGTGGCTGGCATGGTGCCCACCGTACCTCATGAATAGACCAGTCGTCTAGTTTCGGTCGTCCAGCTTCTGGGTGCGGCCTGCTCGATCGCCGACCCCCGACCCCCGACGCCCCACCGGACCGTCCAGCCTCTCCCTCCGTACCGCCGCTGACACCTACGGCTGACCAGGGCAGTTCGTCGCCTGGCTGAAAGGCGTTGAGCACCTGCTCCCGAGCCGAGGACATCCGGGACCATGAAGCATGATCCCGGATGGCTGGCACCTCAACCAAGACGTCGACGACTTCCTCGCCCGAGCCGGGGAGTTCCTGCGCTCGCGCCCCGCCCTGCACAACACGCCGCTGACGGACATCGAGAAGCTGCGGATCCGCGGGGCGGCCCAACACGAGGCCGAAGTACCGGTGTTCGGCCGACTGGAGGCAGACGGCGAAGTCCACGCGATCTTCTACCTCACTCCGCGCGGCCGCCTGGGGCTCACCCCCCTCTCCGTCGAGCAGACCGACGCCCTCGCCACTTGCCTGACGCGCCTTGGCCGCTCGCCCTCCCACGTCATCGCGGACCAGGAAACTGCCGGCGCCTTCGCCGAGTCGTGGCAGCGGCACACGAGCGCGACACCGGTGCCTTTCTGGCGGACGCATCTCTACCGTCTCGGCACGCTCACCCCACCGCAGCCGCGCCCGGAGGGCCGAGGCCGCACTACGGGTGGGCAGGACCGTGAGCAAGTCGTGCGCTGGTGCCGCGAGTTCTGTGTCGACGTCGGGGAGCAGCGCTCCATCGACTTGATCGACGTCGGCTCCTGGGACGACTCGCGTTTCGGCGACAGGCACTTCACGTTCTGGGAGACCCCGGACGGCACCCCCGTCTCGATGGCTGCCGCGACCTCGATCGTCGGCGGCATGGTCCGGGTGGACCCCGTCTACACCCCGGCCCACCTTCGGGGCCGCGGCTACGCGGGCGCCGTGACGGTCGAGGCGAGCCGGGCGGCGCTGGCCGCGGGCGCGACGGACGTCGTCCTGTTCACGGACCCGGACAACCCCACCAGCAATGCCCTCTACCAGCGCATCGGGTACGTGCGCATCGCCGACTTCGCCGGTTACGAGTTCTCCTGAGGCGCGCCACGAGCCCGGTGCGGGGCATGACCGACGCGAACCGGGCGAGCCGGCCTCCGGCGAACACCCCGACGGTCTGATCGGAGTGGGGTGTGTGCCGGGAGGGTGGGAGAGCCCGGGCCGGTCGCGGACCACACCGCCGGTGTGCCGCGGGGGCGGTGTGGCCGGCGCGGGGCTCATGCCTGTGGCTGGGTGTGCTTGACGGTCAGGGTCTGGGTGTTGGTGAAGGCCAGGACGCCGGCGAGGCCGCTTTCGACGCCGATGCCTGACTGCTTGTGGCCGCCGAAGGGAACGTGGGGGTGCAGGTGCATCGACTCGTTGACCCATACCGTTCCGGCCTGCAGCCGCTGGGCCACGCGGTGAGCGGCTTCGGTGTCGGTGCCCCAGACGGAGGCGCCCAGGCCGTATTCGCTGTCGTTGGCGCGGGCGATGGCGTCGGCGGTGTCCGTGTACTTCAGCAGCGGCAGGACGGGCCCGAACTGCTCCTCGCGGACGATGCGCGCGCTGTCCGGAGGGTTGTCGACCAGGGTGGGCCGGATGAAGTAGCCGGCGGTCTCGGGGTCGGGCAGGCCGCCGCTGAGGAAGGCGTAGCCGTGGTCGCGGCAGTCGTGCAGCAGGTCCAGGACCGTCCGGTACTGGCGCAGATTGGATACCGGACCCAGTTCGACGTCCTCGTCCTGGCCGGGGTCGCCCACGGTGACGGTGGCAGCGAGGTCGGCCAGTTCGCGGGCCATGTCGTCGTAGACGTCGGCGTGCACGTAGAGGCGTTTGGTGGCCAGGCAGATCTGGCCGGTGTTGGCGAAGGCGGCCCAGAACAGCTGGGCGGCGGCCTGCTTGACGTGCACGTCCGGCAGCACGATCGCGGCGTCGTTGCCGCCCAGTTCCAGGGTGACCCGGGCCATGGTGGTGGCGGCGCCGGCCATGACGCTGCGTCCGGTCGGGGTGGACCCGGTGAAGCTGATCTTGTCGAAACCGGGGTGGCTCGTGATGCGCGAGCCCAGCCCACCGGTGCCGGTGATCACGTTCAGGACGCCGGGGGGCAGTACGTCGCGCAGGATCTCACCGAGTTTGAGGTTGGCCAGCGGGGTGAACGCCGAGGGCTTGAGGACTACGGTGTTGCCGGCCAGCAGAGCCGGTCCGAGCTTGAACGAGGCTTGTCCGAGCGGGTAGTTCCACGGGGTGATGGCCGCCACGACCCCCAGCGGCACCTGCCGGGTGACCGACCGGCGTTCCTCGTCGTCCTGGTTGACGGTGTCCAGCACGGTGATGCCGGCGGTCGCACGCAGCCAGTAGCCGAGTCCGGCGACTTCGGTACGCGCGACGCCGCGGGGCTTGCCCTGCTCCTGGACGACCAGGTCGGCGAGCATCTCGGTGTGTGTGTCGATGGTGTCGGCCATCGTCCGCAGGTACTGGCGGCGCCGCTCGACGGGCAGGGCGGCCCAGGCGGGGAAGGCGGTGCGGGCGGCGGCGACGGCCTCGTCGAGCTGATCGGTGGAGCATTGCGGGGCGGCGGCCAGGACCTGGCCGGTGGCGGGGTTGGTGACGTCGAAGGTGGTGGCGCCTTCCACGGGCAGGCCGTCGATGGTCAGGGTGAACTTCTGGTCGCGAGCGGGGATGTGCACGGTTCTCCAAGGGGCGGCCCGGCGAGGCGGGCGGCATGGGGTGCGGTGGTCGGACGGAGGGGTCAGTTCTGGACGGTGGGGCGGACGACGATCTCGCTGACGTCCACGGCGTCGGGCTGCGCGATCGCGTAGCCGATCGCCTGGGCGATGGCGGAGGCGGGAAGACCGATCTGTTCGGTGGCGGCGCGCGCGGCGCTCTGGGCCCGGACGTCGCCGCCCTGGTCGGCGAGTTCGGACTGGGTGAAGCCGGGGCTGACGACGGTGACCCGTACGGCGGTGTTCTCCTGGCGCAGCCCCTCGGACAGGGCCCGCACGGCGAACTTGGTGGCGCAGTAGACCGCCGCGGTGGGGTCGACACGGTAGGCGGCGGTGGAGGCGATGTTGACGATGTGGCCCGCGCCGCGCTCGCGCATGGCGGGCAGGACGGCGGCGATGCCGTGCAGGACTCCGCGCAGGTTGACGTCGATCATCTGGTTCCACTCCTGGACGTGGAGTGCGTCGAGCGGTGACAACGGCATCACGCCGGCGTTGTTGACCAGGACGTCGATCCGTCCGTGGCGGGCAAGAGCGGCGTCGGCGAAGGAGGTCACGCTGTCGAGGCGGGTGACGTCGAGTTCGGCGTGCTCGGCGCTGTGGCCGGCTTCGGTCAGCTCCTTGACCAGGAGGGCGAGGCGGTCCACGCGGCGGGCGCCGAGGACGACGTGGTGTCCGACTGCGGCCAGGTGTCGGGCGGTGGCCTCGCCGATGCCGCTGGACGCACCGGTCACCAGGACGATCTTGCGGGGGGAGGGGGTGGGCGTGGTCATGAGGTGCTCCAGGGAGTGGGGTGGGTGGTCGTAGCAAGTGGAGTGGGCGGTCGTGGAACGGAACCGGGGCGCGGCGGGAGGCCGCTGCCCCGTGGTGTGTCGGCGCGCGGGCTCAAGGAGCTCGGGGGCGCAGCACGCATGTCCCGAAGTGGCGGCCTCAGAGGGCGCCTTGGGGCTGTCCGGTGTGTTGCAGGACGGTGGTGAGCTGCCAGTCGACGCTGCTGTGGTCGATGGTCGCGTGGACGGGTGAGCCGCCCATGACGCCGGTGATTCCGGCGGCACCGGCACGGGCGTGGGCCATGCTGTCGTAGGCGACGATGTCGATGATGGTGCCGTCCTGGGTCTGGGCGATGCGCCGCCACTGGAAGCCGGGCTGCCGGTGGAGGTAGTCGTTGATGTCGGCGTTGGCGGTGATGAAGTCCTGCACGGTCAGTCCGGGCGCGGGCCTGAGGGTGGTCACTTCCAGTACGTCGGGCATGAGAGGTTCCTCTTCTTCCGGTGTGCAGCTGGATGGGGTTGCCGGAGCGGGGTGGCTTGTGGTCAGGCTTCGGCGAGGGCGATGCGCCGGTGGAGTCGGCGCAGGGGAGCGGGGCAGTACCAGTTGGCTTCGCCGAAGGCCCGCATGAAGGCCGGCAGCAGCACGGCGCGTACCAGCGTGGCGTCGAGCACGATGGCCAGTCCGCTGCCGATGCCGAACATCTGCAGGAAGCTCACGGTCCCGGCGGCGAAGGCCAGCAGGCTGACGGCGAGCAGGGCCGCGGCTGCGGAGACGATGCGGCCGGTGCGGGCCAGGCCGGTGGTGACCGCGTCGGCGGTGGGCGTGCCGTGGTCGTGCAGTTCCTTGATCCGGCTGATCAGGAAGACCTCGTAGTCCATGGAGAGCCCGAAAGCGATGCACAGGAACAGGATCAGCATCGACATGTCCATCGGGCGGGCGGTGTACGACAGCGCCCCGGCCCCGTGGCCGTCCTGGAACATCCACACCAGCACACCGGTGGTCGCCGACAGGGTCAGCGCGTTGAACAGCAGGGCCCGCACCGGCTGCAGAAGGCTGCCGGTGAAGGCGAACAGCAGCAGCAGGGTGCCGGCGACGATGATCAGGGCGGCGTAGGGTAGGTGGTCGCCGATGGAGGCGCTGGTGTCGACGAGGTCGGCGTCCGGGCCGCCGACCAGAGCCCCGACTTCGGCCGGCGACGGCACGGCGCGCACCTTGGCCACCAGGTCCTGGGCCGCTGCGGACTTGGCCGTCAGGTCGGTGGAGACCACGATCCGCTGGGCGTGCGGGCGCGCCAGGGTGGTGGGATCAAGGGAAGCGGCGGCGGGCGCCCGGTCGCGATAGCTTCCGGCGCTGCTGTCCACGGCGGCCACCCCGGACAGCTGGGACAGGGTCCGGGCGTAGTCGGACAGCGCGGTGGGCGGTACGGCCGCGGTGGTGACCACGTCGAGCTGGTCACCCTGGCCGCTGAAGTCGGCCGAGAGGTGGTCGCTGACCTGTCGGCTGGCGGTGTTCTTGGGCAGTACGCCCTGGTCGGGGGTGCCCAGTGCGGCGTGCGTGAGCGGGACGGCCAGGAACAGCAGGAGCAGGACGGCGGGCACCGCGTACCGGGCGGGGCGGCGCTGCACGGCCGTGGTCGTACGGCGCCAGATCCTCGACTCGCCGCCGCGGGTGGCGGCGGCCGACCAGGGGATCTTGCCGCTGTTGACCCTTGCACCCAGGACGGAGAGCAGGGCGGGGAGCACCAGCAGAGCGCTGGCGGCGGAGATCAGTACGACGCCGATGCCGGCGTAGGCGAAGGAGCGCAGGAAGTACTGCGGGAACACCAACAGAGCGGTGAGGGCCGAGGCGACGGTGGCGGCGGCGAACAGGACGGTGCGACCGGCGCTGGCGACGGTGGCGGCCACTGCCTCCGCCACCGGCTGGCCCTGGGCCAGTTGTTCGCGGAAGCGGCTGACCAGCAGCAGCGAGTAGTCGATGCCCAGGCCGAGCCCGAGCGCGGTGGTCATGTTGATGGAGAACACGGACACGTCGGTCACCGAGCCGACCACGAACAGTTCCGCGAACGTGCCCATGATCGCTACGGTGCCGACCAGCAGCGGCAGCAGGGCGGCGACCACGCTGCCGAAGACCAGGAGCAGCAGGATGGTGGTCAGCGGCACGGCGATGGCCTCGGCGCGCAGCAGGCTGGTGGTGACCTGGTCGTTGATGTCGGCCGAGGCCGCGGCGCTGCCCCCGGCCTGGACCGTGACGGTGCCGCCGGTGACGCTGTACCGGGAGATCAGCGCCTTGGCACGGGTGGTCGACTCGTCGTCGTCGCCGGTGACGTGCACGGCGACCATGGCCTGCGAGCCGTCGTGGGAGCGCAGGGCCGGCGCTTTGGCCGTCCAGTAGGACACGACCGCGTCCACGTCCGGTTCGCCGCCCAGGTGTCGGGTCAGGGTGCGGCCGGCCTGGGTCGCGGCGGGGGCGTCGATCGATCCGGTGGTGGCGTGCAGCAGGAAGACCAGGTTGATGCGGCCACCGAACTGGGTGTCGATGACCTGTTCGGCGCGGGTCGCCTCGGCGTCGGGGTCGTTGAAGCCGCCTCCTTTCAGCTGCCCGAACGCGCCGATGCCCAGGGCGGTGCAGAGCGTGAGGGCGAGTGCTGCCAGGACGAGGACGAGTCCGGCGCGTCGGTGGATGAAGGTGCCATAGCGGTACAGCAAGGAACGGCCTGCTTTCGGGACGGGACGATGGTCGGTCGGACACCGCAGGGCGCGGCAACCGCGGCCGGGGCGGGGTTCACCGGGCAGGACAGGTCAGCGGGCACTGTTCTGCGCGGTGGGGTGAGGCGTCGGCACGGCGGTGGAGGGCACCACGAGTTCGGAGACCTCTGGGTCGGGGGCCACGGAGCGTGCGCGGGTCAGTGCAAGAGCGCCGATGAGCAGCATCCAGGCGTTGGCGGGGTAGGAGGCCAGGCGCTCGGACAGGCCGGCGCCCCAGGGGAGGTGCGTGGTGAACTGCCCGGTGATCGACAGGGTGGCGCCGATCAGTCCCACGCGGCCGAGCGCGAGACCGGCGCGCCGCCACGGCCGGCCCACACCGGCGACGCGGCGGCTGAGCAGGAGAACGGCCAGGCCGCTGAGGGGCATGTTCAGCGCGCCCAAGGTGTGCAGGGCCACGTCGGTGTTCTCCGGCACCAGGCCGACCAGCACCTTTCCGGCCGCCGAGGCGAGCCACAACCAGTAGGCGACGGTGACCGTGCGCTGCTTGGCCCACAGCGGGCGCAGGAGCACCATCCCGACGGCGGCCAGGATGCCGGAGACGACGAACGACACGTTCATGGTGGTGTGCGCGGGGGAGCACACGTAGGCCGTCTGCCCGTGCGGCAGGGTGAACGGCCCGCAGGCGGTGTTGCCCAGATCGCTGATGAAGTTGTGCGTCCAGCTGTAGGAGGTCTTCCACTGCGCCGCGACGACGACCTGGCAGATGAAGTACTGCGCGACGCCCACGGTCCACGCGGCGGCGCCCCAGCGCAGCCGGTGAGCGGGCAGGAGTGATCGGGTCATGGAAGACCGTCCTTGGGGAGTGTGGCGGGTCTGGTCCCCGCCACGTCAGCGGGACGACATCAGTGGACCGCGCGGCGGGGTGCCGCTCACACGACCTGATCGGCAGGGCACACGACAATTTCTGCGCGATCTCCTCGCCGCCGCTGCCCGCAGGAGCAACGGCGGCGCGCTGCACGGGCGTTGAGCAGGCCCATAGGCAACGACGCCCCGGGGAAGACCCGGGTCGGTGCCGACATGCGGCGGCAGGACGGTGTCCTGCTCAGTAGTGCTGTGGCTCCTGGACGCGGCCTACCGTCGCCGGGAGGCAACCGGCGCCACGTGCCCGTGTGGCGAGCGGACGTTCTTCCCGCGATGGGGACCGGTCCGGACCCTGTCGGCGATGCTTCACTGCCGCCGACGGCAGAGGCGCCACGGTGTGCGCGGGGACCGGCTGAGGAGAGAGCTGAGGGGCCGGGCCGGATGCTACTCCTGCGCTGTGCCTGTGCCTGTGCCCGTGCCCGTGCGCGGCAGGTCGGTGCGCCACTGGGCGGGCGTCAGGCCGTGCTCGCGGCGGAAGGCGCGCTCGAAGGTGCGCAGTTCGGCGAACCCGACGGATGCGGCGATCGCGGCCACCGTACGGCTGGGCTGGGCGGGGTCGGCCAGCAGTCGCCGGGCGGCGATCAGCCGTTCCGTGCGGATGAAATCCGCAGGTGTGGAGCCCGCTTTGGCGAAAACCGCGTGCACCTGCCGCACCGAGATGTGGTGGCGGCGGGCGAGTTCGGCCACCGTCAGCGCCGGATCGCCCAGGCCGGCGCGGATGTGCTCGCGCAGGACCTCCACCAGGACGTCGTCGGCCTGTACGGAGGGCGTCATGCCGCGCAGCGTCATGGCGAGCAGGTCGATGGCCGCGCGAGCGGCGTCACCGCGCTGCGGGGCGGAGAAACTGCCCGCGACCTTGTGGAGCTGGTCGAGGTACAGGCGCAGCAGTTGCAGCGACGGGGAACTCAGCGGGATGGACTGGGAGAGTCCTTGGGAGACCTCGTTGCCGCGCAGCGGCAGCAGGTCCCGGGGAATCTGCAGAGTCAGACTTTCGCCGGTCCGGGAGTAGTTCAGGTCGAAGGGCGTGCCGGACTCGAAGAGCACAGCGGTGCCGGGGGAGATGGACGCCTCACGTCCGTGCTGTTCCAGTGTTCCGGCGCCGGAAAGGTGGATGCAGAGCATCAAGGTGTCCGCCCCGTCGCCACGAGCTATGCCCTTACGGGTGGCCTGGATGCGCAGCGGGCGGGTGGTGAACGTCCCGGCCGCGATCCCGCCACCCAGGTCTGCCAGGCTGGTGCGGCAGTGAAAGTCCTCGGGCACGGCGGCGAGCGCGGGTGCGAACGAGGAGGCCGCGTACTGCTCCAACTCCTCGGCCGAGTGTGACTCGTAGACCTGCACGGCGTACGGCCCCTCCCTGGGCGATTCCGGTGATCTTAACCCGCGCAAATGAACGCCTGATGTCGTGGGCCAGGTCGGGGACGGTGGCAGGAAACGCCGTCGGGTCTGCACGTCACGTCGTGTCCCTCGATGCCGCCGCGGCCGTCCAATGGCTGTCAGGAGAGGAGCCTGCCGGGGGGCTCCCCGACGGGAGGACTGCCATGCTCACCCAGGTCCAGGTGAACCGTTGGGTCGGCGCCTACATCTACGCCTGGCGCACCGGTCAGGCCGGAGACATCGAAGCCCTGTTCACGGGGGACGCCGAATACCACCAACGACCGCACACGGCCGACTGGATCGGCCGCACGGCCATCGTCGAGGGCTGGCAGGCACAGGCCGCGGCGCGACACGGCATGGGGCGCTTCAACTGGCAGGTCCTGCTGGTCAACGGTGACACGGCAGCGATCAGGGAGGTCCGCGTCGAAGCCGGACTCGGCACGTTCCTCAGCCTCCTTGTCGTCACCCTGGACGACCATGGCCAGGCAAGAGTGCTACGAGTCTGGAGAAACCGCTTCTGAAGGGCACAGCCCCCAGAGCCACCCGTACCGCCGCCGGAACCAGCTCACCGCGCACCAAACCCTCGACCTGCGGAAGGGCCACCGAGTGCCTCTTTGCCGTCTGGGCGGCCCACAAACAGGGCGCCCAGGTCGTCAAGATGGGAGGCGTGGGTGTGCTCGACGCGGTGCTTCGCCGGGGTCCGCCGGGCCAAGCGGCATCGGCGAGGTCGAGGCGGGCGACCTCCTCGGCGGGCACGGCATGGACAGCGACCAGGCCTACGACGAGCCGGGCGGCATCTCCGTCCAGGCGGTCCAGCGCCCCGGCCAGCCGTGCGCCGGACAACGGCAGCGGCAGGTGGACTCCGGCGGAGGCCTGACAGCGGCCGAAGTCACGTGGAAGTGCAGCGCCTCCTGTCCGTGCGGTGGAAACCGCCGTCGAGGAGACCGACCGCAGGCCCCGTCGACCCCCGGCCTGACGGCCCGGCCGACGGCAGAACCGTAGGCGATCGCCGATAGGCTGGACAGGTGCGCACGGTCGAGCTCCTGTTGGACGAGGCGGCGGAGCTAGCAGTTCGGGAGGCCTGGCGGCGGCTCGCGGACGCGGGGCTGCCCAGCCTGGCGAGCCACCGCTCACCGACCAACAGCCCGCACCTCACCCTTGCCGCCTGCCCGGAGCTGACCGCCCCGATTCGCTGGGAGCTCGCCGAGGTGGCCGCCGTACTGCCGCTGCCGGTGCGGTTCACCGGCGTGGTCCGTTTCGAGCGGCCCACCTCGGTGTTGGCCTGGGCGCTGGACCTCGACTCCGCGCTGGCCGGCTGGCACCGCCGGGTGTGGGAGGCGGTGGCCTCGGACAGTCGGTCCGGGACCCTCAACCCTTTCCACGAACCTGGGCGCTGGAGCCCGCACATCACCCTCGGCCGGACCCGGCGGGCCGGTGCCTTCGCTGACCGGCGGATCTCCGAACTGCTGCCGACGCCCCCGCTGTCGGCCCGGCTCACCACCCTGCGCAGCTACGACACCCAGACCGGCGCCCTGGAGATGCTGGAGTCCCGCCCGTGAGACGCCGTTCCCGACGACACTGATGCGCGGGAGTTGCGGGGGCAGGAGCGGCTTGGTGTTTTCTGGGGCTTGTTACGGTCATCGTGTGCCCGGTTTCGATGTCGAAGCTGATCGAGTCGTCCTCCTTGCGGAGCCGCTGGTCAGGTGGCTGCGGCTGAGAGCTGGAGTTCGTGGGAGGTGCCGTCGTCGAGCAGCACCCGATTCAGCCTCCCAGGCGGTGTCCAAGGTGGAGCAGATCTGCCAGGTGCAGCACCCTTCCGTCGAAGCCCGGAAGGGGGCGTGGAGCGGCTGGGTCCAGTGGGCGGGGATCGCATCCAGCCCGTAGTACGCCCCCGCGAGGCCTCCGGTCACCGCGGCGACGGTGTCCGTGTCACCGCCGAGGTCGATCGCCGCGTGTATCGCGTCCTCGAAGCCGGTGGTCGTGCGCAAGGCCCAGACGGCGGAGCCCAGGCAGGGCCAGACGGCACCGTTGAACTCGGTCGCCTGCTCGGGGTGCCAGTCAGGCGAGAGGACGGTGGCCCAACGGTCTCGGTGGTCGGGGTGGACAAGAGCCAGGATGTCCGGGAGCGCGGCGAGGGGGTCGGTGTCCTCGAACGTGACGCGGACGAGTTCGTGGAAGATCGCGGTGCCTTCCCACGCCGCGCGGTCACCGTGGGTCAGAGCAGCGATCCGGCGGGCCGCGTCCATCGTGGCTTCCTGGCCGGCGGCAGCGAAGTGGACCGCGGAGGTCGATGCCCGCATCAGGGAGCCGTTTCCCGCTGCTCGCCGGTTGACCTGGAAATGGATCGCGGCGGCGAGATCCCAGGGCATGCCGTTGGTCAGGACGTCTTCGGTCTGCAAGCCGATGTCCTTCGGTTCCGATGCTGCCCACCGCTGGAAGCGGGCGAAGATGTCCGGCAGATCCAGTTCGCCCCTCTCCAGCAGCGACTCCGCGACCAGGACGGCCATCTGCGTGTCGTCCGTGGCCTCGCCCGGGTCCCAGCCGCCGCCTCCGCACATTTCGCCACCGCCACCAGGCGTGGGAAACCGCGCGGAGAAGGCTCCCTGGGGACCGAACTCGAAGGGGCCGCCCAGCGCGTCACCCACCGCTGAGCCGACGACCGCTCCCGCGGCCCGCTGGATCCGCTTCATTCGCGCAGGCTATCGGTACCGCGCCGAGGGCTACGCGGCCTTGTTCCTTCTTCGGCTCCGCGAACCACCTGCGGCGAACGTGTCCCGTCCAGCGCAGCCTGAGACCTCCCGGGCCTGAGACACCAGCGCAGGTCACATAACCCCGTCCGGGTCAGTGTCCGTCGACAATGAGCAAGGGCCGCCGCCACCCGGTGCGCAGGGCAGAGCCTTCGACGGCCACGGTCAGTATCGGTCCGGGCAGGGCCTACGTCATGCCGTGATGCCCTTCACGTCAGCCCCTGGTAGTCCCGTCGAACAGGGAACAGTCGCCCGGCAGCCAGTCGCCGCAGGCCGACGCCGCGGGAGTTCCGTCGATGAGTTTCCGGCGGTCGGTCGGTCTACCCGTCGACGAAAGGAGCGCACCATGCGCGAGATCATCGTTTGCACGTTCCTGACGCTGGACGGCGTCATGCAGGCGCCGGGCGGTCCGGACGAGGACGCTGAGAGCGGCTTCGAGCACGGCGGCTGGCAGAAACCGGTGGCCGACGACGAGGTGGGCACAGCCATCGCCGGTTGGTACGAGCACTCCGACGCGATGCTGCTGGGCCGCAAGACGTACGACATTTTCGCGGCGTACTGGCCGACCGCCGATCCCGGCAACCCGTTCACCGATCGGATGAACAGCATGCACAAGTACGTGGCGTCTCGGACCCTGACGTCCGTCGAGTGGCAGAACTCCACGCTGCTGGAGGGCGACATCGTCGATGCCGTACGCGAGCTGAAGGCGTCCGACGGCGGCAACGTCAACGTCGTCGGCAGCGGCGACCTCGCCCAGACCCTCATGCGGCACGGCCTCGTCGACGAGTACCGGCTGACCGTCCATCCGGTCATCATCGGCACCGGCAAGCGGCTGTTCGCCGACGGAGCGATCCCCACCGCGCTGGAGCCGGTCAGCGTCTCGACGACGAAGGGCGGCACCATCGTCGGCGTCTACCGGCCGAACGGCGCGCCCGGCTACGACAGTTACTGACCTCGATCGTCCATGACGGGTCCACTGGGGGCCAAGTCGTAGCCGGTCACGCGCGCGGCCGATCATGTCGCCGGGAGGGAGCACATCGGGGGAGCTGCCTCATGCTCGGGCGAGAGGTGCGACGGGCGCGGTGGCGCCGAGCGCAGAGCTCTGCAGCGCCGTGATGCGCTCGATGACGAGCCCCATCAGCACGGCCGCCGCGATCATGAGCGCCTCCGCCACCACGAGGAGGGGAACCGATCCCGGGGCCATCCGGCCCGCCGCCACGAGCACCAGCGTGTGCGTGATCCAGGCGACCCACCACAGGTTCACCAATGTCGTGTCCCGCTTCTGCTCCCACGACGTGGAGCTGGCGCGCCCGATGTCGAGGACGAACCGGCGAGGGATGACAAGGTTGACCAACGGTATGAACCACGCGCCGATCGTCCAGCCCCGACTCGGGAGCGAGGCCTGGGGGGACAGCTCCTGGGCGTTGTGCCGGGACCGGGCGAGCCACACCAGGAACAGCACGATCGCAAGAGTCATCAGATAGCCGAAGATCATGGAGGTGAAGCCCGACTTGCGCAGTGACGCATCCGTGGGGTGCAGGTAGTGGTCCCGGACTGCCGCCCCGCGGAACGCGTCCGCCGCGGCGGCCCCCGCTATCGCCACCTGCGCGGAGCGGGCAAGGATCCAGGGAGCTTTGCGGGCGGTGCTCGTCATCGTCTTGGCCTGTCTCGGAGGTGTGTACGGCCGCAGCGAACGCTGGGGCGCAGTGATCATAGGGTCTGCTCGTCGCACGCGCGTACGACAGCTTTCCTGACGACGAACAGGACCCTGGACCAGTCCCGTTGCCCCAGGTCAGAGGCGCTCCTTACCTATTCGAAACGCGCCTCGGATACCCCTGCTGGTGAAAGAGCTGGGTCGACCACGCGGATGTCGCGCAGCTCCAACCTCAACTGGGCGCCGGTGCAGAGCAGTTCACGCAGCGCCTGCCGGACGGCGTCCGTCTCCGGCACCAGCGACACACTTCGGCGCCGGCCCGACGGCAGTTGGGCGTACCCTTTGCTGCGGACCTGGCCCACCGCCACCTGATACTGGGGAAGGTGTCTCGCGGATCGGCCGCGTACCCTCAGCCGCGTGCCCCGCCATTCGAAGAAGCCCCGCCAACTGGTCGCCGACGGGCGCGTGTGCATGCAGCAGCTCTCCATTTGTCGGCCGACACCACCACCGACACCACCACCGACACCCACGACGTCACCACCGTCCGGCGTTCACCGGTTGGCGGGCTGTTTGTCTCCTGAGGTCACCCTGATGAAGTCGACGCGCCCGGTGGAGTGCAGTTCGAGGATGGGGATGGCCTTGTCGACGGGATCGTGGTTGCCGTCGAAGGCGATCCAGCCGCTGGCGCCGGCGAACTTGACCGACGGGAGCTGGTTGGCGACAGCCGAGGCCGGTGGCTCCAGCAGGGAGTCGTCGCCGTCGGACGCCTGCTTCCCCGCGCCCGAGCCGGAGGTGCCCACGAGGTCGCTGACCGCGGTGATGACCGCGAGGGCCCCGTCATGCGCCATGATCGCCGCTCCGTCGCCCAACTGCTCCCCGGGGAAGATGCTGCGGAAGCCGTCCTTGTCCGTCGCGCCGAACCTGTCGGTGACCGCCTTGTTGTAGTAGGACGCATCGCTCCAGGCGTCGGGGTAGGCACTCGCGGCGTAGTAGACGTGCAGTCGCGGCGCGGCGGTCGCGTTCCACATGGGTGCGTTGGGGGGGAGTGGGCGGGCGACCTGCTCCGCGTCGTCCCCGGTGAGGACCGTCACGTCCCGGTCCTGGCAGCCGCTGTAGGTGGCGAGCGGGGAGAGGAAGGCCGGCAGGTCGCGGCCGCGGCCGGCGAAGAGGACCGTGTTGCTGCTGCTGGAACAGACCTGTTGGGCCAGCCCGTTGAGGACCTGGTTGCTCGCGGGAAGGCTGGAGTCGAAGGACAGCTGGCTGTCGGTCAGGCTCTTCCCCCGACTGCCCGACGGGGGGAACTTCGCGGCGAAGTCGGTGCCAAGGTCCTTGGCGTACGCGTCCGCGGGGTTGGTGTCCTGCACGAGGACCGGAGGGACCGAAGTCCTTTTCGGCAGCTCACCGAGGACGGCGGTCACCTGGTCCTTGTTGGGGGGCACCACGCGGACCATGGCGCGCATGTTCTTGAGGTCGTCCGCGGAGATGCTCGACCCGACCATGGCGATCCGCTGTTTGCCGAGCGCTTCGATCGCCCAGCGTGTCGTGTCGATGCTCACGCCCAGTCCGACGACCGCGGCGATGTGCTCCGACGAGACCTTGTCGCGGATCTGGTTGACGGCTTCTTTCCACTTGGTGCCGACCTTGCCGTCGTCGACGAGCAGTACCCGGACGAGCGGCGGGCTCAGCTTCCCCTCGGTGTGCCTGTTCGCCCAGCGCTGGGCGAGATAGACGCCCTCCACGGTGTGGCGGATGCTGTCCGCCGACACCGTTCCGCCCGCCGGGTCCATCGGCATCATCAGGGCGAGGCTGACCCAGGCGACGTGCTGGTCCTTCACCCACGCGTTCTCTTCCTCGATCAGCCCCGATATCCGCCGGAGGTTGTCGGTGGGCGGCTTCCCGCCGTCCGTGATCAGCACCGGCGGCCGAGGCCACAACACGTAGGTGATGCCGGAGAGCGCGACGAGGACCGCGAGCACGAAGGCGCTCACCGCGAACCGGAACTGGACTGGGTGGGCGACCTTCCAGCGCACCGACGGGTGTAAGGGACGACTCTGCCGGGGGTCGGCATCGCTCATGGGGCGACCTTCCTCGGATCGATCATCAGAGATGGAACTCCCACGGGTCGCGGAGCCGGCCGCGCTGGAGGTCCATGGCCTCCTGGCTGAGGCGGCCGACCTCGGTCAGGGCCGCCAGCCCGAAGAATCCGGCGACGAGCAGCCCCGTGCCGGTTCCCCAGGGGTCGGCCAGGGGATCGGCCCAGACGCGGCGAGCGCTGAGCAGGTTCCTGATGATCGCGCGGGCGCTCCCCACGGGATGGGCCGCGGCGACGGCCACCGAGTCGGGTGGGCGGCGCAGGGGCGCGCCACCGACCCGTTCCAGCAGCGCGATCCATTCGTCTGGCCACCCCTGGGCCAGGAGCCGGCTGAACTCATCGGTGAGGAAGGTGACGGCTTCGTCCACGGCCCGTCCGTCGGGCGCATCGGCGTGGGCGGCGAGGTCGTAGCATCTGCGAGCTGCTTCGACCTGCGCGCTTTCGCGCAGAGCGGTGTACAAGGACTCCCACGCGCCGGTCGGGCCGCTGCTCAGCCGGTGCAGCAGGACGCGGCGCAGCCACGGGTGGAGAACGGTCTCCGAGGCGCCGCGGGGAACCAGCCAGAAACTCTCGGCGAGGGTGGTCCAGGCGTCGGGCTGTCCGGCCAGGGTCGCGTCACCGGGGGGAGTCGGCAGGTTCCGCGCCGCGCTGAGATCGCGGGTGGCCGACCAGCGGGTGATCTGGTTCAGCAGGTTCTGCGGCACGCCGCGCAGCAGGTCCTCGACCACGACCGTGTCCATGGGTCGGCCCGCGGGAGCGCCGGGCTCGCGGTATTCGGCCGCGAGGATGCCGCGCAGGCTGTCCTCGGAGACACCGGCCCCGCCCTCCAGCTGTCCTATGACATCGAGCAGCATCCGGGTGCCCTTCGGGTGCCCGGCGGTGAGTTCGTAGACGAAGCCCGCGCACGTCCTCGTCCGATGCGGGGCGAGGACGCTCTCCAGCGCCTCGACGTCGTCACGGGTCAGATCGTCCAGCAGGACCGGGTACCACCAGCGGTCGATCCGCCCGGTCGCCCGGGTCGCGACCCAGTCCGCCAGGCCGGCCCGGCCGGAGCTCGTCGGGTGACGCCGGTCTCCCTGTGGGGTGTATCCCGGGCACAGCCAGTGGCCGTCCAGGTTGAGCCAGCTGCGGGAGGTCGCCAGCACGGCGAGCGGGGGCGCGGGATCACGCGTGTACCGGGCGGCCTTGGCCGCGGCCAGCGCCCGCAGGAAGGACTTCCCGGAGGCCGCGTCGGCGTTGTCGAGCAGCAGAAGGCAGTTGCACGGCCGCCAGCCGCTCGACCACATCTGCGCCATGTCCTCCAGCAGCGCCTCACAGACGATGCGGCCGGCCCGCTCCCGCTCCACCGGGTCCTCGGAGTTCCGCAGCCGGACGAGTTCGGTCAGCGCCGACGGGCCGGTGGTACCCATTCGGTCGCCGTAATACCCCATCCCGGTCCGGGTGATGGCGTGCTTCACCTTGCGCGTGGTCAGCGCCCAGTCCAGGAGGGGCTGTAAGAAGGTGACTCGCGAGAGCCAGCTCATCGACGGGACCAGCGATTCGCGCACTTGGTCCACGAACGTCGGCAAATTCTCGGTCAGGCCGGCGGGCAGATACCGTTGGGTTATCGCTTGGTATATGGCGTCCTCGATCTGCTGGGGATCTCCGGTCGCCATGTCGGCGGAGAGGACCAGAGTGCCCAATGTGGCGCGTGGGAACCAGATCGGGCGTGATTGGGCCCATCTTCCACCGGCGATGGCCCGGCTGAAGTAGGCGACCATTTGCCAGACCTCCATAGCCGGATAGCTCTCGCAGTCGAAGCGGAGATACGGCAGTGACGCGGACAGCGCGCTGCGCACCGCGAGGGAGTCCACGAGGCTGGTCTTACCGCTGCCGCGCGGTCCGTACAGCAGGACAATCGGCAGTTCCTGGTCCGGTTTCCGGTTCACGAGATCCTGCAACATTTCCCCGGTAACGCCGTCCCGCGCGTAGAGAGGTTCCGCCATGCCGGTCACCCCCGCCTTCTTCCGGCTAAAGCATCACCACGAGGTATACATTCCCGAGGCAGTTGAGCGCAGGCGGTCGGGACAATAGACGCACGTCTGTGACCCGATCCGATCCGGGCGTGCGGTCGCGCAATGCGCCGCCTCCCGTTACTTGATTACCGAGGTTTACGGGGTGGGATCGGCGGGTCGATGGTAAGGGCCGTGCAGGGCCTCCTGGACGAGAAGGTGACCGCCGAGGAGTGGCGCAGCACCGGCTCGAACTCGGTGGCGTAGCTGATGAGCACGTCCCGTTCCTGATCGAGTCATGGCACGTCCTTCCCACTACCGGGCGGTTCAGTGGAGGCACTCACCGGGCTGAGGGTGACGCAGTTCCTCGCGGTGGCTGCGCAGGGCAAGAAGGCCCCGCCGAAGCGGCAGGCGATCCGCCGGGGGGTGGCGGAGCGGCTTGCCCAGGCTGCCGCGTGGTGTTGCGCCGCGTCAGCGGGACGCCTGTACGCCGAGCAGGGTGAGGGCGTTGCGGATGCCCTCGTTGAGGAGTTCGTCGGAGAGTCGCTGGTCCGCCAGGGCGCGGGAGAGCTGCAGGGTTCCGACCATCATGGCGTAGACGCTGAGGGTCTTCGTGCGCACCGAGGGTGGATCGGCGGGCGCCAGGCGGGCGGCGATACCGTCGATGACAGCGAGCACCCCGTCGGTGTACGCCTGCTTGGTCTCGTCTGGGCAGCGCCCGATCTCATCGAGGAGTGCCGCGGAGGGGCAGCCGTCGTCGGGGCTGTCCCGGTGCTTGGGTGACAGATACCACCGTACGATCTGCTCCAGTCCGGCGATGCCGGGGGCCGCCTGCTCGATGACGTTCGCGTACTGCGCGCGCAACTGGTCCGTGACCGCGGTGGCCACGAGGTCGTCCTTGGATGCGAAGTGGGCGTAGAAGGCGCCGTTGGTCAGTCCGGCGTCCGCCATCAGCGTTGCGATGCCCGAGCCGTCGATACCGTCCCGCTTGAACCGGCGGCCGGCGGTCTCGACGATCCGCTGCCTCGTCGCCTGCTTGTGCTCTTTTCCGTATCGCGGCACGCGCTCGCTCCCTTGTGCGCCGGAAGGGTCACCTGCCCTCCGCCGGCTTCCCCATCGTATTGGAGTGCGAACGTACTCCAATGGTGTGCCGACGGTGTCTGGGACCGCCGACACGCCTGCTTTGCGGCCGGCCCGATTCACTCGTCGTCAGGTGTCATCGAGATCACGACCTTTCCGGCCGTGGTGCGGCCCTGCTCGACGTACGCCATCGCCTCGAGCGTCTGGTCGAAGGGGAACGTTCGGTCGATGACCGGGCGGAGCCGTCCGTTGTCGTACAGGGCTCCCAGTTCACGGAGCTGGGAGCCGCTGGCCTGCATGAAGAAGAACTCATAGCGCACATCCAGGGCCGTGGCCTGCCTGCGCACCTTGCGACTGAGCGCGTTCATGACCACGCCCATGACCGAGGGGGCGCCGAGTTGTCTGGCGAAACCGGCGTCCGGCGGGCCGGCGACACCGATGGCCAGGCCGCCCGGCTTCAGGACGGTCAGGGATTTCTTGAGGTTCGCGCCGCCCAGGGAGTCCAGCACCAGGTCGTAGCCGGAGAGCACCTTCGTGAAGTCCTCCTTGGTGTAGTCGACGGCGATGTCGGCGCCGAGGCTTCTGACCAACTCCTGGGTGCGGGTGTTGGTGGTCGTCGCCACAGTGGCGCCGAGGTGCTTGGCGAGCTGGATGGCCGTCGATCCGAGGCCGCCCGCACCGGCGTGGATGAGCACCTTCTGGCCCCGCTTCACCTGGGCGCGGTCGACGAGGATCTGCCAGGAGGCCAAGGCCACCAGCGGGACCGCAGCCGCCTCGCGGAGGGTGAGTGATTCCGGCCTGGGCGAGACGTCGTCCTGGTCGATCGCGATGAACTCGGCGAAGCCTCCGATGCGCAGGTCGCGGGGACGGGCGTAGACCTCGTCGCCGACGGCGACCTCGCGTACGGCGGACCCGACCTTCGTCACGACGCCGGCGACGTCGTGACCGAGCGCGAAGGGCCGCTTGTACTTCAGGAGTCGTTTGAACTCCCCGTTGCGGACCATCTTGTCCAGCGGGTTGATGCTGGTGGCGCTCACTCGGACCAGGACGTCGCCGTCCCCGACGGCGGGCTGTGGAACGTCTGTGGCGCGTACGCCGTCCTTGCCGTACTTCTCGACGACGAATGCCTTCATGTCAGCCATCCCTCTTGCGTGGTTTTCTCGGTTGTCCTTCGGCGGATGTTGCGCATGTCCTCGCGGCTTCCGCATCAGCTGCCGAGGTGCCGGCGGAGCCACTGACCCATCTGCCCGATCGCGCTGTCCACCTCGGGTACGCGCCCCGCGCCGAGGATGAACGAGTGCTGGCCCGCGGGCAGCGGGCGGACTCGGAAGTGATCTTGAAGTCGGCGAGCCGGCGGCCGAAGTCGGCGCCCTCGCCGGCAAGCGCCTCGTACTCGCCGTCAGCCGGGCATCCGGTTGAATCTGCGGATCTGCTTGTCGAAGATCCCGGCGGGGACGAGGCGTCGCGCGGTGGTGATGCGTGAGGCGAGCGGTCCGGCGGTGTAGCGCAGCTTCGGCTTCGTGGTGGTGGCTGCCGTGACGACCTCCTTGGCGACAAGGGCGGGGTCGTCACCGGCCTCCATCGCCGCGGCGACCACCTCGTCGAATACACGCCGCCGCTCCGCGTACAGCGGCAGCGGCGTGTCGGGCTGCGCGGCATTGGCGTCGAAGGCGGTCCGGGTGTATCCGGGCTCGACGAGCAGGACGCGGACGCCGTGCTCACGGACCTCGTGGTCCAGGGACTCGGAGTAGCCCTCGACGGCGTGCTTCGCCGCGACGTAAAGGGACATGTAGGGCTGCGGAATGACGCCGAGGACGGAGGAGAGGTTGATGATGCGGCCGCGACCCTGGGCGCGCATGTGCGGCAGGACGGCCTTGGTCATGCGGACGAGACCGAAGAAGTTGAGGTCGAAGAGGCTCTGGGCCTGGGCGACGGAGTTCTCCTCGGCTGCACCGGCCGAGCCGAGTCCGGCGTTGTTGACGAGGACGTCGATCCGACCGAACCGTTCGATCACTTCGCGGACGGCGGCGGTGACGGATGCGTCGCTGGTCACGTCGAGATCGAGGAAGGTCACACCGGCGGGCGGGGTGAGTCCCGAGGTGTTCCGCCCGGTTCCGATCACCGTGAACCCGGCTGTGACGAACGCGGAAGCGGTTGCCTTGCCGATCCCCGACGATGCCCCCGTCACGAGTATCACAGGCCGATCTGTCGTCATCACAGGCTCCCTGCATCATTGAATTACGATCGTTTACCTTACGGTCGTAAGCCTATGGTGGGACGGGATGGATGGCAAGGGGAGGCTCCGGCGATCGCCGGAGCCTCCGATTCAGATGGTGTCCTGCATGGTCGGTTCGAGGTGCCGTCTGTTGCAGCAGAGGGCGGCCGCCCAGCCGAGGAAGGCCAGGTAGTTGCCTGGTTCCGCTCGTAGCGGTGGTTGAGTCGGCGGTAGCCGGTCAGCCAGGACATGGTGCGGTCGATGACCCGCCTTCGCCGGCCGAGCCGTTCGCTGGAGCGATGGAGGCACGGGCCGGACGTCGCCTCACGGGGTGAACGTCCGGCGCCGGGCTCCCGCGGGCGGCAGTGTCGCGGCGGCCTGGCGGGCGGTGTGCACGTGGTGTGCCGAGCGCCAGGCACGGGCGACCTGTTCGGCGCGGGTGTAGGAGTCGGCCGCGGCCTGTTCCTCGTCGACCAGGCGGTACAGGTCGGCCAGGGCGTGAGCGAGGGGGCGACTCGCGTAGGCGCCGCCGGCGGCACCGCCGAACTGGTCCTTAAGGGGCAGGAGATGGGTGATCAGCATGGCCGCCGCGCCGGTGTCGTTCAGCAGGACGGCCAGTTCGCCGCGGTAGTCGAGTTCGAGCCCGTAGAGGTGGTCGGTCACCGGTCGCTCGGGGAACGACACGGCTCTCGCCTCGTCCGTCCGGCCGAGACGTGCCAGGACGAGCGCGTGGAGTACGGCGACGGGGGCGCCGACGGCCGAGTGGATCTCCCTGACGTCGTGCTCGATCTCGGCTGTCCTGCCCTGCGTGAGCCGGATGGTCATCAGGCCCATGGTGCGCAGGTCGGCGGCCCGGTGGGCCCCGATACGCCGCAACAGGACGTCCGCCTCGACGTACGCCGTCTCCGCCTCGGTGTACCGGCCCTCGACGGTGGCCAGCATGGCGAGGGTGAGGGTGTTGATGCCCTGGGCCCACAGCAGCCGGTAGCGGTGCGCGAGACGCAGGCCGTCGGTGGTGTGCCGGCGTACCCGGTCGGGGTCGTTGCGCGCGGCCGCGGTCAGGGTGTCCAGGTGCTCGCAGACCCAGCGGTAGGCGGGGAGGTCGTGGGCCAGGGCGAGTTGACGGAGTTCGGCGACGAGCGGCTCCCGCGCGGTGTGCTGTCCCTCATGCGGCGTGAGCCTCGCCGATGTCATCAGCGCGGAGGCCAGCAGACGCGGTTCCCCGCCGTCGCGGGCCAGGGCCAGCTGGGCGTGTGCCACGTCCCGGGCCCGTGGCGCGTCCTCGGCCGCGACGGCGTCCACGAGCACCTGGAGTACCCGGGTGCGTGTCGGATCGTCGAGGGACCGGTCCTGGGCCAGCTGCTCCAGGCGGGCCAGCGCGGTGCGGTCGAAGAAGCCTTCCAGTCTGCTGCGCCACAACGAGGGTTCGGTCCACGCGCCGTAGACCGCCGCGACCAGATCGTCCCGGTTGGCCAGTACGGCGAGGTCGACGGCTTGCTGCCGGGTCCGTCGGGCGGCGTCGGATGCTCCGGCCCGCACCTGTGCGCCCAGCAGCCGTATCAGGAGGTTGACCGTGGCCTCACGGTGCCCGTCGGAGTCGGACGCGATGGTGGCGTGTGCCTCCAGGGCCTGCTGGATCAGCCCTACGGCCAGGTCGTGGGCGTACCGCCGTTCCGCCATCTCCGCCGCCCGCAGCGCGTAGTCGAGGGCCAGTGCCGCGGTGTCGCCGCGGCCGGCCCGTGCGAAGTGGTGGGCCAGGGCGGGCAGATCGGCGGGGCGGTGGCTGCGCAGCTGCCGGGCGACCCGGTCGTGCAGGCGGGAACGCCGCACGACGGGGACGTCCTTGTAGACGGTGTCACGTACCAGCGCGTGCACGAAGCGGACGCGTCCCGGTGCGGGTTCGGTGAGCAGATCCGCGGCCAGAGCGGCCTCCAGCCCGTGCAGGAGGCTGTCCTCCTCCAGGTCCGTCGTGTGCGTCAGCAGGGAGATGTCGGCTTCGAGTCCCACCACAGCCGTGAGCTGGAGGGCGGAGCGGGCGTCGGCCGGCAGCAGGGCCAGGCGTCTGCGCAGCACGTCGCGCACGCCCTGCGGGACTTCGGAGACGGCGACCAGGGCCCCTTCACTGGTCAGGAGGCGTGCGCTTTCCAGGACGTAGAACGGATTGCCGCCGGTGCGGTCGGTGAGGGCTGTCACCGTGACGGGATCGACCGGCTCGCCGCAGACCGTCTCGACCAGGGTCGCGACATCCGCGGTGGGCAGGCCGCCGAGCGCGATGCGGTGCGGAGCGCTCGGTGCGAGATGGGCGAGGGTCTTGCCGAGGAGATCACCGGTCTCGGCGGGCCGATAGCTGGCGGCGGTGAACACGGGCAGGCCGGTGACCGAGGCCGCGGCCTCGAACAGGGCGAGCGTCTCGGCGTCGGCGCGGTGCAGGTCTTCGAGGAAGATGGCGAGCGGCCGCCGGCCGGCCGCCTCCCGGAGCCAGGCCGCGAAGGCACGGTGCATGCGGAAGCGGCCGACGGTCGCGGCGTCGCCGGTCGGGGCGGTTCCGGCGTCGGACTCGCTCAACAGCGCGGCCAGCTCCGCGGGTTGGGCCGGAGGGAACGTGCGCGCGAGTGTTTCGAGGGCCTCCACCCAGGCCCAGGCGGGCGGCGCTCCCTCGTACTCGGGGCATCGGCCGATCAGCACGAACCACCCCTCCGTTCGCAGGCGTTCGGCGAACCTCTCCAGCAGCGCCGACTTCCCCGCGCCCGCCTCGCCGGTGACCAGCGCGGTGCGGCCCGACTGCCGGGCGGCCGTCGCGGCGGCGCCGAGCGCGCGCAGTTCGTCGTCCCGGCCGACGAACGGCAGGCGGGCGGAGCCGGCCGGTTCGGGGACCGGAGCGCTGTCACCCAGGAGGTCGGCCGGGGCGGCAGGAGCGCCCGTGGTTCCGGGTGTGAGCGCCACGGTGGTGCCGGGGACGGCAGTCGTGGTGAGGAGCGGTACGTGCGCGGGCAGGACGTCCAGACGGTGGGTCAGCACGGCCTCTTCGAGTTCCGTGAGGGCGGGCCCCGGTTCGCAGCCGAGTTCGTCCCGCACCACCTTCGCGGCACGGCGCAGTGCGGCCAGGGCGTCGGCCTGCCGGCCGCACGCCCAGTGAGCCAGCGCGAGCAGCCGCCACCCTTCCTCCCGTAACGGGTTCTCCCGCACCAGGTCCTCGGCGGCGAGCGCCGCCTCGTTGGCACGGCCCTCGCGCAGATCGACCGCGGCGGTCAACTCCCGTGCCTGGACGTGCAGTTCGGTCAGCCGGGCCACTTCCGGCGCCGCCCACGGCTCGTCCGCGTGCTCCAGGAACGGAGGTCCCTGCCAGGAGCGGAGCGCGTCGGCCAGCAGTTCGCGGGACCGGCCCGGCGGGGCCCCTCTGGCCTCGCCGACCTGGGACTCGAAACGCCAGGCGTCCACGGAGTCGGGGGGCAGTCGGAGGACGTATCCGGGGGCGGAGGTCGCCAGGACGGTCGAGGGCGCCCGGCTGGGGCGGCGGGGTTCGAGCAGGCGGCGCAGGTTCGACACGTAGGCGTGGAGGGACGAGCTGGCCTTGGCCGGGGGGAGTCCGTGCCACACGGCGTCCACCATCTGGTCTGCGCTCACCACTGTGCCGCGGGCCGTGATCAGCAGGGCGAGGACGGCGCGCTGCCGAGGGGTTCCCAGTTCGACGGGTCTGCCCTCGACTTCGGCACCCATGGAACCCAGGACTCGTATGCGCAGCACGCACGCGAATTTACCCGAGCGGCAGCCCCGCCCGGTCCACGCGTGCACCGTCCCGGCCGCGGGCCGCCGTCAGGGTCACCCGCCGTCGAGCCCCCGGTAGACCCCGTCGTGGCCGACGCCTTCCACGTAGTCGCCGAAGTCCGTGTTGGCCAGGGACAGATTGGCGTCGATCTCCGCGAGTGACGAGACCACGGCCCGGAACACCTCTCCCGGGCCCTCATCGTCCAGGTCGAGCACGAGGAGTGTGCGGTCGCGGGCCGCGAGACAGGCCGCGAAGGTGCCGGAGTCCGCCACCGCGAGGTACGGGTACTCGGCCTGGTCGGGCACGAGCGAGCGGAGCTGCGCCGCGGTCATGCCTTCATGGCGCGGATCGTCCACGGTACGCACGTCCACCAGCAGGCCTTCGGGAGCGTAAGAGCCGAGGTGGGCGCGGAGTTGATCCCAGGCCGGCTCGTCGGTGAAGTCGGTCCGTATCACTACGGCACCGGTGCCCTCCGGAAGCTTGTACACGGAAGCCCTCTCGTTCGGTTCTGTCGGTACGGCGGTCGGTGCGTTCGAGGTGTGGTGCTCTCAAATCCGCTTCAGAACCCGCGGAACACGCCGTCCTCGTCCGCGGCGTCGGTGAAGTCGGCCCAATCCATGTTGGCCCACGTGATGTTGTTCTCGATGGACCACAACTCCGCCGCGATCACGCGTAGTTCGTCATGCCGTCCGGTGCCCGTACGGATGACGAGAAGAGGCTTCTCGGGCGCGGCGAGCGCGGTGTCGTCGGCGAGCACCACCAGCTTCGTCCCCGACGGCGTGAGGCTCGCCATCCGCTGGGCCGACAACCCCCGGTAGGCGAGGTCGTCGACGATGTCGAGGTTCGCCAGGAAGTCCTCCTCGGTGGGTGTGGCGACCTCGGTGAGCAGGGCCTGCCACGACTGCTCGTCGGAGAAGCAGGTGCGGACCAGGGGAGTCGCGTGCGCGTGGGACGACAGAGGCTTGGACATGGCTGTGATCCTCAGGACGGGGAACGGCGTGGACGAGCCGCGCGAAGGTGCGTGCCGGCTCGATTCCGGTGTCGACGACCACTACGACCGTGAGCACCCGCCGTGACACTGTTCGGCACCCCCTGCGCCGCGTACCCCTCGACACGGACGCCGCCGTGGCCGAAGCCTGTGGCCACGGAGCGGCGCCGAAGGTGTCGCTGGGCCCGAGGAGCATAGGCAGGACTCTGTGCGTACGAAGTGACCGCGGCGCCAGGCCCGGCACGCCGACATCTTGGCACCGTCTTGGCGCGTGTGCCGGGCCGCGGCCGGCCGTGGCCCGCCGCCGGGCCGCGAGGAGCGCTGTCGGTCGCGGTACGCGAGCGGTGAGGCCCGTGACACGGCATCCGGCCCACGCCCCGTGCCAAGTCGCCTCCAAGCGACTCGCCCCAGCGTTGGGATCGCAAGTGAACTCAGGGTGCGGGGCGATCGTGGACGACGTCGGTACCGGAACGGGGAAGGCCAAGCACATGCCGACGGGTGTCACCAAGGACAGCGCGACCGCACCCGAGCGGGGCAAGCTGTGGTTCTCGGTTCTCGGGCCCGTCCGCGCCTCCCGCGACGGAACCGCCCTGGAACTCGGGCCGCCCCAACAGCGCGCGCTGCTCGCCCTGTTGCTGGCCCGCCCCGGGCAGCCGCTGGAGGTCGAGCAGATCGTCGACGCCCTGTGGGGCGAGGAACCGCCGGTCAGCGCCCTCACCCTGGTCTACCGGCACATCGGCCTGCTGCGCCGCACCCTGGAACCCGACCTCCCCGCGCGGGCCCCCGGCGGCTGGCTCCTGCGCGGAGCCGGCGGCTACCGCATCGAGGCCGACGCGGACTCCCTCGACCTGCTGCGCTTCCGCCAACTTGCCCAGGAGGCACGGCGGGTACGGGACGACGGCGCCACCCGGCGGAGCGTGGCCAGGTACGTCGAGGCACTGGCCCTCTGGACCGGCCACCCGCTCGACGGCCTGCCGCCGTTCATGCACACCGCCCCCGCCTTCAAGGCGCTGGACCGGGAGCACCACGCCGTGGTCAAGGAGGCCGCCGACGCCGCCCTGCGGTGCGGTCTCGCGGGCGAACTGCTCGGCCCGCTCCGCCGCTGCGCCGCCGAACGGCCCCTCGACGAGCCGCTCCACGCCCGCCTGCTGTACGCCCTGATGGCCACCGACCGGGTCCAGGAGGCGCTGCGGACCTACCGCGCGGTGAAGGCCAGGCTCGCCGACGAACTGGGCATCGGACCGGGCCAGGAACTGCGGGCCGCCGCCCGGCACGTGCTCGGGCCTCCCGCCGTCGTGCCGGCGTCCGCCGCCGCCGGCCCCGGCCCGTCGTCCACCGTCCCGCGCCCGACCGGCAGCCCGTCGGACGCCTCCTCCGTACCCGCCCAACTCCCGCCGGGACTACCGGTGTTCGTCGGCCGGAAGCGGGAACTGGCGCTCCTGGCGGGGCCGGGTGCCGCGGACGGACCCGCGGCGGTGATCGTCATCAGCGGGCCGCCCGGCATGGGCAAGACCGCACTGGCGGGCCGCTGGGCCCACCGCGCGGCACCCGGCTTCCCCGACGGCCAGCTCCACGCGAACCTGCGCGGCCACACCCCCGGCGCGCCCCCGGCCGACCCCGCGGTCATCCTGAGCGGGTTCCTGCGCGCCCTGGGTCTGCCACCGGAACGGATACCCGGGGACGAGCGACCTCGGCGCTATCAGGAGGCGCTGGCCGGCCGCCGGGTCCTGGTCTTCCTCGACGACGCCCGCGACGCCGCGCAGATACAGGAGCTCCTCCCCGACGCCCCGGGCTGCCTCGCGGTCGTCACCAGCCGGAGCCCGCTCCGCGAGCTCGCGGGCGGCGGGCGGGACAGCCGCTTCCTCGACCTGGCCCCCTTCGACGCCGACGAGGCCCGCGACTGTCTCGCCGCCCGGCTCGGCGGCGAGAGGGTGGCCGCCGAGGAGGACGCCGTCCGCGCGCTCACCGTGCTGACCGGGGGACTGCCCCTGGCCCTGGCGGCCACCGCGGCCCGCGCCTCCGCGGGACCGGCCTACCCCCTCGCCGCGCTCGCCGAGGAGATCCGCTCGGCGAGCGGGGGACTGGACGCCGTACCCGAGGTACGGGCGGCCCTCGACGCCTCCCGCCGCACACTCACCACGGCCGCGGCCCGCGTCTTCCGGCTCCTCGCCGCCTGCCCGGGCACGGCGATCTCCACGGCCGCTGCCGCCAGTGCCGCCGCGCTGCCCCTGGAAGGGGTCCGGCACCCGCTGGGCGAACTCGTCCGCGCGGGACTGCTCACCGAACGGCTCGGCGACCGGTACCACCGGCCGCAGCTCGTCACGGCGTACGCGCACGAACTGGCCCGCCCCGACGAGCACGAGACCGCCGCCACGCCACCCGGCCCCGCCGGGGACGGGGAGTTGGACGCCGGTGGCGGGGAACCGCGGGCGCCACGGGACGACGTCCAGCCCGACGCCGAGGCGTCACGGCTGGCCCTGCGGCGGGTGCTCGACCACCACCTGCACACGGCCCGCAACGCCCTCGCCCACATCTCCCCGCACCGGATCGTGCCCCCGCCGCCGCCCGCCCTGCCTGGAGTCACCACGATCGAGCACGGCAGCGCCGCCCAGGCCCTCGCCTGGTGCGGCGCCGAGATCCGCGGCCTGGCCGGCCTGGTGAGCCTGGCCTCCCGCCACGGATTCCACGACCACGCCTGGCGGCTCGCCCTGCTGATCGAACTCCTCCTCGACCAGCAAGGCCTCCGCTACGACGCCGTCGAGCCCCGGCGGGCCGCCCTCGACTCGGCCCGGCGCCTCTGCGACCCGGCAGCGCTCGCCCACGCCTACGCTTCCTTCGGCGAACTCACCGGACGCCTGGGCCGTACCAAGGAGGCCCACGCCCGTCTGCGCCGGGCCCACGAACTCTTCGGCGAACTGGGCGACTTGGCCGGCCAGGGCGACGTGCACCGGCGGCTCAGCCGGCTGTACGAGGCGCGGGGCCGCCTCGACGAGGCCCTCGGCCATACCGAGCGGGCCGTGGAGCGGCACCGGGGCGCCGGTGACCGGGTGGGCGCGTCAGGCGCGCTCCTCGCGCTCGCCAGGATCCACCTCCTGCTCGGTCGGCACCGCGACGCGTTCGCCGTGACCCGCCAGGCCCTCCAAGCCCTGGACGGCCTCACCGAGCCGCATGCCGAGGCCGCGGTCAGCGGCGCGCTCGGGCGCTGGCACGACGCGGTCGGCAACCACCGCCGCGCGCTCCTCGCCCACCAGCGGGCCCTGAAGCTGTACCGGGCGGCCGGGGACGGGTACCAGGAGTTCCGCTGTCTGGTCCGCATCGGCGAGGCGCACCGCGCCGCCGCCGACCCGGGGCCCGCCCGTACCGCCTGGGCTCGTGCCCTCGCCGTCCGCGACACCCTGGATCACGAGACCCCCGAGGTGCGGGAGGCCACCGCCCTGCTCCGGAGCAGGCTCCGAGACCTGTCCCCGCCGGACGACACCGGCGCGGACCCCCGGCGCGCCCGTCCCTGCGACTGGTGTCGGACGCCTCCACGTGACGGGCGCGAATCTGGCCGGAAAACGGCGTTCCGTACGTTCCGGCGGGGTCAGTTTCCTGTCACTGGACCGACCTACGCTGACCCGGAGGGGGACGGTCCCCACCGCCGCCCGGCGGACGGTCGTGGCGCCGCGCCAGGGCGCGGCACGGGTATGAGCACAGCCCATCACATGCTTGATCCAGGTTTGATCCAGGGGAGTGGACTATGACGCGCGGGGGAACACCACGCCCCAGGGACGCGAGGGCGTCCTCGTCCGGCGGCCTCGCGGTGGCGGCGGCGGAATCGCCGGAGACGGACCACGTCGCGGAGCGGGGATCCACGCAGGCCGCCGCGGCCATCGCGCGGGGCCGCGACGAGACCCGGTCCGCCGGTCCTGCCGCCGACGCCGACGCCGGACGGACCGTCCCCGCGGAACCGGCCACCGGCCCCGCCGAGGAGACCCCGGCCGGAGAGGCCCCGGCCGTGCCCGCCGTCACCGCGTCGACCCTTGTCACGTCGGCGGCCGTGCCCACCGTGACCGCCGCGGGCGGGTCCCTGCGCCCCACCGCCGACGAGGACACCGACGCCGAGACCCTTGACGGCGGAGCACCGGATGCCGGAGCAGCGGGCGCCGCCGGGCCGGACGCGGCCGAGGGCTCCTCCGAGGGGCGTTCCGAGGGCCGCTCCGAGGTCCCCGGCGGCACCGCCGAGGGCACTGCCGCCGGTGCCGCCCAGACGGTGGCGCTCGTCTCGGACACCGGCCGGGACGGCGACGACGGTGACACCGCGAACGGTGGCCGCCGTATCTCCCGCGAGTCGGTCATCGGCGTCTCCCTGCTGGCCCTGCTCGTGGCGGGAAGCTCCTTCCTGCTGGTCGGCTCCGGAGGCGACTCGTCCGCGTCCAGTACCGTCCGGTCCGCGCGCGGCGGCTTCTCGCAGGACGGCGAGGACGGACCCGGCGGTGTCCCGGGCGCCGCCGCCTCCACCGCTTCCACCGCTCACTCCGCCCGGCCGACCACCGGCACCCGGCCGGGCACCGGCACCGGCACCGGCGCCGCGCCGCGGAGCGCCGCGAACGGGACCGGGTCCACGACCGGTGCCGGCTCCCACCACAGCGCATCCGGCTCGGCCACGGGCAAGACCGCCGCGGGTGCCGCGGCGGCGGCAGCGGCGGACGACGGCCCTCCGGCGAAGTCGGCCTCGACACCGTCCCCGGGACAGGCCGCCGTGGCCCCGTCCGTGCAGTCGGCGGGCACCCTCGTCAGCTCGGCCTCCGGCCGCTGTGCGGACGTCACCGACGGCACCGCCAGCGCCGGTACGCCCCTCCAGATCTGGGACTGCACCGGCGCCAAGTGGCAGCACTGGTCCTTCTATTCGGACGGTACGGTGCGTTCGCTCGGCCTGTGCATGGAGGTCGCCTCGGCCTCCGTGAGCGACGGCGCCGCGATCCGGCTCGCGCACTGCGACGCCGGCTCGGGCCAGCGGTTCCGGCTCAACTCCGCGGGAGACCTGGTCAACGTCGGAGCCGACAAGTGCGTGGACGTCAAGGACCAGCAGAGCGACAACGGCGCCCGGCTCCAGCTCTGGACGTGCACCGGGGCGCAGAACCAGAAGTGGTACCTCGGGTGAGGACGGTGCCGTGGCAGAGCCGGTGAGGGGTCAGGACCCCACGGCGCCGTCGTTCTCCGTGCTGGGGCCGATGCGTGCCTGGCGCGACGGCACCGAGCTGGATCTCGGCCCCCCGCAGCAGCGCGCCACCCTGGCGGTGCTGCTGGTCCGAGTGAAACGGACCGTCCCGGTCGGCGAGATCGCCGACGTGCTGTGGGGCCAGGGCCGGCCGGTGAGCGCGACGAACGTGATCCACCGTCACATCGGCATGCTCCGCCGGGTCCTGGAGCCGGAGCTGCCCAACCGCACCGAGGGACAGCGGCTGGTCCGGGTCAGCGGCGGCTACCGGCTGCGCGTCGGCGCGGACGACGTCGACCTGTCCCGCTTCCGCCGACTGCGCGAGGAGGCCCAGGAGGCCACTCGGGCGGGGGACGCGGCGGAGGCCGTGGCGCGGTTCAACGACGCCTTCGCGCTGTGGCGGGGGCCGGTCGCCGCCGGAGTCCCGGCCGTCGCGCGCGCCCACCGCATCTTCACCGCCCTCGACGACGAGTACGTGGCGGCAGTCCGCGAAGCCGCGGACACCGCCCTGCGCGACGGCCTGGCGGACCGCGTCCTCCCGGCGATCGAACGCTGCGCCGCCCGCCACCCCCTCGACGAGGGGGTCCACGCGAAACTGGCGTTGGCGCTCGCCGCCACCGGCCACCAGGCCGAAGCCCTCGACGTGTGCCACCGCGCCCGGACCCGGCTCGCCGAGGAACTGGGCGTCACCCCGGGCACGGAACTGCGCGCCGCACACGAGCGGGTGCTGGGCGGCGACCTGAACGGCCCCCCGGGCGCCGTCCGGCCGAAACACCCGCAACACCCGAAACATCCGCAGCACTCGCAGCACTCGCAGCACTCGCAGCACCCGGAGTCATCAAGGCACCCGCAGTGCTCAGAGCACCCAAAGCACTCGGAGCACCCGGAGTCACCGATGTACCCGGAGCACCCGCGGCACTCGGAACCCGCGCGGCACCCGGAGCGGCGCTCCGAGCACCCCGAGCACCCCGAGGCGCCCGCACAACACCGGCGGGCCGCTCCGGTGCCGAGCGGCGGACACAGGCCCGCGCCGGCGGCACCTCCGCCCGCCCCCGCACCGGGCCGCACCGGCGAGCCGTGGCCCGCGGCGGGGCCGTCGGCCGTCCTGCCCGAGGACGACACCACGCCCCGCCCGGAGGGTCCCGGCGGCGGACATGACGAGGGGCGTCGCCTGCTCACGTTCGGCGGGGACGCGCCCGCGCCCCCGCACACCTTCGTCGGGCGCCGTACCGAGACGGCGAGGCTGCTCGCCGAGGTCGCGGGTGAGGCCGCCCGGCCCGGGGACGAGACCGTGCGACTCGCCGCCGTCTGCGGGCCGGCCGGGTCCGGCAAGACCGCCCTCGCGGCCGAGACCGCCCGCCGCCTCGCCGACCGGTTCCCCGACGGGCTGATCCGCGTCGCCCTGCGCGGCTACGACCCGTCTGCCGCGCCGGTCGCGCCGGTCGAGGCGATCCGCACTCTCCTCACGGCACTGGACGTCCCCCGCGACCGGCTGCCCACCGACCCGGACGACGTGGACGCGTACACCGCCCTGTGGCGCAGTGTGCTCTCCCGACGACGCTTCCTGCTGCTGCTCGACGATGCCCGCGACACCGCGCAGATCCGGCCGCTGCTGCCCGCCACGCCCGGCTGCGCGGTCCTGGTGACCAGCCGCGACCAGCTCTCCGGCCTGGTCGCCGCGGAGGGCGCCCATCGCGTCGTCCTGGGCACGCTCACCCCCGAGGAGTCCCGGGAACTCCTGGCGACCCGCCTCGGTCCCGACCGGCTCGCCGCCGACCCCGAGCGGACCGAACGGCTCGTGGAGCACTGCGCCGGACTGCCGCTCGCCCTCCACCTGGCCGCCGGACGGCTCACGGACACCCCGGGTGAACCGGCGGCGTCGCCCGTACCGTCCGGCGTTCTCGGGGAGAGCGACCGGGCCACCGTACGGCGGAGTCTGTACGGCTCGTACCGGACGCTCGACCCCGACGCCGCCCGGCTGTTCCGGCTGCTCGCGCTGCACCCGGAGCCCGAGACGGGCGTCGCCGAGGCCGCCGCGCTGGCCGGCACGGGTCCCCGGCGGGCCCGCGCCCTGCTGTCCGCGCTCACCGGAGTGCACCTGCTGGACGAGCGCGCGCCCGGCCGCTTCGCCCTGCGGCCCCTGGAGCGCTCGTACGCCCATGAACTGGTCCACGCGACCGACGGCCCGCCGGCCCGCGCCGCCGCCGTGCGCCGCCTGCTCGGCCACCTCGTCCGCCACGCGCTCCCGGACGACGAGCCGTGGACCGCGTGGCCACAAGGTGACGGATCCGCCGGCGCACCGGCCTGGCTGCCGGGCACCGGCCGCATCCTCGCCGTGGAGCCGGAGATGTTCTCGCTCTGACCGGCTCGCCCCGACCGGCGGCCGCCCCACCACCGAAGGACTGGACCGCACATGCCCCACTCCCGGCCGTCGCGCAGGGCGGCCCGGCCCGCCCCGTCCCCCCGCCGCACCCGGCAGGCCGTCCCCGCCGGGCTGTGCGCCCTCGCGCTCACCGTCTGCCCCGCGCCGGTCGCGCTGGCCGACGACGCGTCACCGGCCCCGGCCGCGACCGGCCCGACCGTACGACTGCCCGTCATCCCCGGCTCCCTGGGCACCGGTGCCGCCTGTACCCGGGCGTCGCCGACCACGATGACGGTCGTCCCGTGGACGCACGCCGCGCTCGGACTGTCCGGTGCCCGGAGCTACTCCCGGGGCGCGGGAGTCACCGTCGCCGTCGTCGACACGGGCGTCGCACCCGCAACCCACGGACTCAAGGGCCGGGTCGAGGCGGTGGGCGACGCCGCCGAGGACTGTGTCGGACACGGCAGCTTCGTCGCCGGACTCATCGCCGCGGAGTACGACGGCACCGGCACCGACTTCGGCGGAATGGCCCCCGACGCCCGCGTTCTCGCCGTCCGCGGCACCGACGCCCGTGGTCTGGCCGACGCCGCGAGCGTCGCCGCCGGCATCCGCGCGGCGGCCCACGCCCGAGCCGGGATCGTCGCGGTGCCGCTGGCGCTGTCCCGGGGCAGCAAGGCGCTGAGCGCGGCGGTCCGTTACGCCGTCGCCCGCGACTGCCTGGTGGTCGCCGCGGCCGTGCCCGACGCCACGGGGGACACCACCGGCGCGTCCGGCGCCACGACGCGCGCCGTCCCGGCCGCGCGCTACTGGCCCGCGTCGGAGCAGGGCGTGCTGTCCGTCCTGGACTTCGGCCCCTCCGGCAGCCGCCCCGACGGGGCGCCCGAGCCGGTCCGGGCCGACCTGGCCGCGCCGGGCGACAAGGTCGTCGGCACCGGCCCGCGCGGCTCCGGCGACTTCACCGGCACCGGCGCCTCCTTCGCCACCGCCCACGTGGCCGGGGCCGCCGCGCTCGTCCGGTCGCGGTACCCGGACCTGAGTGCCGAGGAGACCGCGCGCCGGCTGACCGGCACCGCGTACCCGGCCGACGTGCCGCGCCTGGACACCTACGCCTCCCTCACCGTCGTACCGCACGACGGAGGAACCGCCGCGTCGCGCCGGGCGCCGGGGGAGCGGGTGGTGCTGTCGCTGCCCGCCGACGACCCGGGTCCGCGCGGGATCGCCGTCGCTGTGGGCTCGGTGTGCCTGCTGGCGCTCCTGACGGCGGCGGCCGTGCGGGGCGTGCTCCGCGCCCGGCGTGGCCGCCGCGACGGTGTCGCGGAGGGCTGACCGCGTCCCGGCGGAGGAAGCCCTCGGGTGGGGTGACCGGGGCGGGGGAACCGTCGACCGCGGAGGGGCCCGGCCTGGGGCGCCGGTACAGCGGGAAGAGTTCGGCGGCGCTGG
>NZ_JBEXET010000057.1:0-42528 GCF_040606415.1 Streptomyces sp. NPDC005423
GTCGGGGTGACCGGCGAGACCCTGCGGAGCTGGGTGCGCCAGGCCGATGAAGACGCGGGCCGCGATCACGGCTGCGGTGAGCAGAGCGCGGAGAGTCGGGACGAGGAACTGGCCCGGCTGCGTGCGGAGAACGGCCGACTGCGCAAGGCAGAGAAGGAATGGGAACTCGAGCGGGAGGTCCTGCGCCGGGCAGCCGCCTATTTCGCGAAGGAGATGGAGATGAAGTGAAGACCCGCCGCTGGGACTTCGTCTCCGCCCACGCGCAGAGGTCTTCGGCGTCCAGCGGATATGCCGGGTCCTGCAGGTCTCGCGCTCGGGCTACTACGGGTGGCTCGCCGGCGCGAAGGCCCGCCGAGAGCGGCAGGCCGCCGACGACGCCCTGCTCGGGGAGATCCGCGAGATCCATACCGAGCACAAGGGCGCCTGCGGAGTCCGGCGCGTTCATGCCGAACTGCGCGGTTTCGGGCACGCCATCCACCGCAAGCGCGTCGAGCGCCTGATGCGCCGGCACGGCATCGAGGGCCGGCACCTACGGCGCCGCAAGCGCACCACGGTCCCCGACCGGCATGCACCACCGGCCCCGGATCTCGTCCAGCGCAACTTCTCCGCCAGGCAGTTGAACGAGAAGTGGTGCGGCGACATCACATACGTGCAGGTCGGCGGGACGTGGCTGTATCTCGCCTGCGTCATCGACATCTGTTCACGCCGACTGCTCGGCTGGTCGATGGCCACGCACATGCGCACAGAACTGGTCATCGACGCCCTGAATATGGCTGTGGCGACCCGCGGCGGCCACGTGGACGGGGTGATCTTCCATGCGGACAGGGGCTCGCAGTACACATCGGCCGCGTTCGCGCAGGTCTGCGACGGTTTCGGGATCCGCAGGAGTATGGGCCGGGTCGGCTCGAGCTACGACTGTCAGTCTCTTTGCACCGGATCCCGCAAGGATCGGGTAGCCCCGGCTGAGGCGGTCTGACTCTTGCTTATGACTGACCCCGTGAGTGTCCTGGCGTTGATCTGTCGACCACCCGGCCGGGCACGCAGCAAGCGCTGCCGCCGGACGGACGTGACCTGATAAGAGCCTGGAGCCGACTCGCCAAAGCGTCCCCGTGACAGTCCTGTCCGTCCGACCGGCGACAGCGTGAACCCCACGCTACCGAGCGGAAGGACCACCCGTGCCCAACAGCGAGCAGCCCAGGTCCGGGCATGTTGTGATCGGCGTCGACACGCACAAGCACGTGCACGTCGCAGCGGTGATGGACACGATCGGCGGGATCCTGGCGACGTTGACGATTCCCACCGACACCGGCGGCTTCCGGCAACTGGCGGACTGGGCCGCCTCGTTCGGCACCATCCTGGCCTTCGGGATCGAGGGCACCGGCTCCTACGGTGCCACGCTGACCTCATTCCTGCGCAGGGCCGGCCACAAGGTCGTCGAGGCCGGACGCCCAGACCGGCGACTGCGCCGGATGAACGGCAAGTCCGACACCCTGGACGCCGAGAACGCCGCCCGCGCCGTGCTGGCCGGGTTCGCGACAGCCACGCCGAAGACCGCCGATGGCGAGGCCGAGATGATCCGCCAGCTCAAGATCGCCCATGACCAGGCCGTTGAACAGCGAACAGGCGCGATGGTCACGATAAAGGCGATGCTCGTCCACGCCCCCGATGCCCTGCGCCAGGAGACCACCGGAAAGACCCAGATCACCCTGGCACGACAGCTGGCAGCCCTGCGCCCTCGCCGCCTGGCGGAACCCGAGGACGCACTTCGCCACACGCTGCGGACGCTCGCCAAACGGTGGCAGTACCTGGACACCGAGGCCAAGGAGCTGACGAAGCTGATCGGCGACCTGGTCCAGCGGATCGCCCCGCAGCTGGTCGAACCCTTCGGCATCGGCGTGGACACCGCCGCGGAGATCCTCGTCGTGACCGGCGACAACCCTGAGCGGATCAAGTCCGAGGCCGCTCTCGCCAAGCTCGCGGGCATCGCCCCGGTGCCCACCGGCTCCGGCATGACCAGCGGCAGGCATCGCATCAACCACGGCGGCCATCGACAGCTCAACGCCGCAATCTACCGAACCGTCATCGTCCGGATGCGCTTCCACCAGCCCACGATCGACTACGTCGCGCGCCGCACCGCCGAAGGCAAGACGAAACGCGAGATCATTCGCTGCCTCAAGCGCTATGTCATCCGCGAGGTCTACCACCTGCTCCGACCCGCGCCACGGACGCCCTCCGCAGCGAGTTGACAACTATAGGAGCGTCAACGCCCTCGCCGAGAGCTTCTGGCAGGGACTCAAGAGGGAGACGCGCCAGAGACTGTTCTCCACGATGCGTCAGACGAGACTGGAGATCTTCCAGTGGCTCACGTACTACAACGTCCGCAGGCGCCACAGCGCCCTCAACTACCTCTCACCAGTCGAGTTCGAACAACAACAAAGAGCACGTAAACTCACACTCGCAGCATGAACCCCCGTGTCCACACTCCGGGGGACGCCTCAACCGGGCCCATTCACCGCGTCCTGTACCGGACCTTCGATTCGGTTCGCATCGTCCGGGCCGAGAAATCGACCACCGCGCCGACCTCTACCGCCCCTGAAACGCATGCCGCGCACAGGGCCGTCCCCGATCAGGGACGGCCCTTCGCTCGCCCGGAAATTCATGACACTTCCTGGACTGCCGCCTGGTCAGCGGTGAGCCGGGATGGCTGTGCCGTTGTGGCTGATCCCTTCGGGATCGGCGTTCGCCAGGGCCTGCAGCAGCGCTGAGTGGTAGTCGGTGATCAGCCCTGGAATCCTGCCCAGGATGGCGGTCAGGCGTTGTCCTTGTTTGACGGTGTCTGTGCCGGACTGCTCGAACTCGATGACCCCGTCGCGGAGGATCGAGCTGAGCTTGGCCATGAAGGCAAGGTCGTGTTCGCGGATTGTCTCGCACACCGCTCGCAGGGTGAGCCATGTTCCTGGACCGATGTCGGCCGGATCGTCTGATACCGATTGGTAGGCAGTGCGGAACTGTTCGGCGAAGCGGCTGGCCGCCGTGGCTTGTGGCGAGGACATGACCGTGGTGAGGGCGTCGGCCAGGACCGGCAGGGAAGCCGGATCGACGTGGGTTGCGGCCAGTGTGAGGGAGTCCAGGGCCGGGAGTTCCTGCGTGGTCAGCGGTATGAAGTAGCTGTCGAGGAATCGCTGGTGGGTGCTGGCGCCGTGAAGGATCTTGAGCGCGTTCAGCGTTTCGGGGTCGTCGCCGCGGGTCATGGTGCCGGTCAGGAAGTCCCAGTCGTTCTTCAGTGCGTTCGACATTGCGGTGACCAGGTGAAGGAGTTTCACCCAGGCCTGGTACAGGGCGGCCGGAGAGATGCCGGTCCCAGGTTCGTCGGGGCCAAGGTCTAGGGCGCGGACCGCTCCGATGCGATACATGGCCAGCATCGCGTTGATTTCGCTGTTCTCGTGGTGCAGGACGGCGGCGTACTCGGCGGTGGCGTCCAGTCCGACGCTCTCGGTCAGGATCCGCGGTCCGCCGGGGTGGAGTTGGAGGAAGTCCGTCACGTCGTAGACCTGGCCGCCGATGATCAGCCATTGGCCGGCTTCCGGCGTGGTCCGTAGCGCAACCTCCGAGACGTCGAAAAAGGGGCCCTCGGCGGTCGCGGGACTGAAGGAGGTAAAGATGTCCTGCATGAGGCGGCCCTCGGCCATGAGGCGCGGCACGGCCATTCGGGCACGCTCGGGGCCGTCTGCGAAGCGTTCGGCAACCGCTGTCAAGAGCTGGATGATGTTGGCGGCGAACTCCGCGCGCCCGCAGATGTAGAAGTACGCCCCGGGGCCGCCATCGTGGCGGCCGCGCATCAGCTCCCACAGCCGCCGCTGCGTCTCTTCGTCGGCCGCGAGCACGTCATGCAGCCAACCTGCCGAGTGGGTGCCCCCCTGGATCTGGCCGCCAGGTGTCGCACGCATTCCGCCGTCCTGCGCCGAGTAGGCGACATAGAGTCCAAGCTGCCCGTTGCCCACGGCCGACCGGATCTCCGGTTCACCGTACAGGTGGTGCTGGGTACGGGTGCCGAAGAAGAGCCAGTCCGCCGTGGCCTGAGAACCGGCGGCATCAGCGTTGCGCTGCGCGATGAAGCTCAGGAACGGTGATATCCCGACGCCGGCGGCGAACATGACGAGCGGGCGCGACGGGTCCCAGGGGAGCCGGAACCGGTTCGGCCGAATCATCTGCAGCGGAACGGTCGTCGTGCTGCACTCGTCTGAGGTCAAATAGGTGGAGGCTGTCCCCAGCAGTTCGACGCCGTGGCGATCACCATCGGGGTCGGCGGAGTGACGCAGCTGTGCGACGGTGAGTCGCACGTCGTCGCTGACCCGGTCGGCCCCGCCGGTGGGGCGGGAAGACGCGGAGTACATGCGGAAGTCCTCGGGTGGCACCAGCCGGGCCAGCATCTCCGGGTCCGCGAGATCTGCCGTCGTCAGCCGGGCGGTGTCGTAGCCTTCGGTACGCAGGAGGTTCAAGGCGTCGCACAGCTCCCACTTGTCCGTGCCGCCCGCTATCGCGGCGCGCAGCCCCGGGGATCCGGTCACGTTCAGGAGCGCGAGCGCCGTGGACCGGCTGAGCGGCCGGAGTTTGGCGTAGGACAGGAACGTGGCAAGGGGCAGGGCTTCCGTGCTCGGGGGGTAGCCGGTGCGGTAGCGCAGTGCCTCCCTCCAGGTGGCGGTCAGGGGCACGTGCTCGGTTCCGGTCGCCCCGAGGGCGAGCAGTGTGGCCTGGACGGCTTCGGCCCGGTTGACCGGCAGTACGCCGACCCGGTCACCCGGCCGGTAGATGACTCCCGAATCCTTTGCATCCAGCACGACGTGCGTGACATCCCCGAGCGCCGCCGCAGGCTCCTGGGAGCAAATCGTCGCCTGCTGCACGTGCGGCGGCAGCTGAAGGAACCGCTCCAGGCGGGTCTCTTCCAAGATTGCGTCCAGGGTCCGCCAGTGCCCGTCTTTGAAATCGCCGACAATCCCGGAGATGGTCTTGTTCCGGCCGATTTTGAATGCGAGTTCGAGGAATCCGTAGACCTTGGTGCGGTGGATGCCGAGGTAGCCCCGGCGCCCGGCATAGGTCTCGAACAGCGTTGCGAAGAGGTTCTGCAGGCGCCGGTTGCCGCTCGCAGCCGCGTACTCCCGCACCGAGACCTCCTCGACCGCGTCAAGGAACGCCACGTGGTGTGCGGGGAACCACTCGCGGATCTCCTCGACCTCACGGGCAAGCCGGGCCCGCTTGTGCTTGCGGCCGAGGAACGCATCCATGAGATGGAAGGCCGGCGAAGCCTCACCGCCAGGGCCGACGACCCCGTCAAAGATCGGTACCGCCAACGGCGCGACGGTTTTGGACCAGATCACCTGGTCGACGTAGGTCGCGGACAACGGGTTCGGGTCGACCTTGCGGAACGACAGTTCGATGATGTCACGCCAGGTCTCGCTCATCAGGATCAGCTCGTCGGCGAGCGCCTCGTCATCGCCGCGTACTACGGCCTCCTGCGCCCTGACCACCGCCGTCACGAGCGGCGTGGCCCGCGCAAGGATCTCGACCTGGGCCAGGTAGAACCGGCGCTCCTCGATGTTGTCAACACTTGGGATGAGCAGTTCCATATTCTCGATCACGTACGGCTCGCCGACCGCCGCATCGACTAGCCGGTGGTTGTACACAATCAGGTCGTTGTACGACATGTGGGGCTTGCGACGTCCTAGGCGCCGGCTGACCTCGGCCCAGGGGGCGGTGATGGACCGCGGCAGTTCCGTAGCCGCGGGCTCGACGCGAATATAGGCATGGGCGGACATTGCCATCGCCACGGAGGCCCGCCACACGTACGCGTCGGGCAACTCCTCGGCCGAGGCACCAAGGACCGGCATCTGCTCAAGAGTCCTGCGCAGTGTGACATCCCGCCACAACCGGGGCATCGATGCCGCTACCTCGTCCCAGGCCGCGTGGCTCGACGGAAAAGCACGCACCGTCGGATACATCGGGATGAAGCCTTTGTCGGCCGAGAGGAAACCTTCCAGCTCGTGGCCAGCGGACCGGTTGTAGTCCTCCGCAGCTTCCAGGAGCCTTCGGCTCGGCACACGGACATCCGCCAAGTTTAGGGGGGGCAACACTATTGATCCGCACTCCATGATCAGCGGCGCAACCCTGGGGTCAGTGCACCGCGAACGAAACTGTCATCAAGTGCTGTCCCAGGCGTGCGTCGGCACGGCGCCCACCCTGCTCCCGCCCTCGGGCAAGCAGTGGCCTGATCGCTCCCCCGGTCGGGACTGAGGGATGCTCATCCGTCCGCGGTGATCGACGTCGACCCACCTCTGGCCCAGTCCTCAACTCCAGCGAGAATGTTTAATTATTACCAGCCAGCCAGGGTGGCGTGATCAGTAACTGGTACTCGTTTTGATCATTAACCTCGCCGCCGGATTGAGCTGCAGAGATTCGCGGGTTACGGGACGAGGGACGCGCGGCCGCCCCTCACGCTTCGAAATGTCGAGTAACGGAGCGCGTAGAACGGCCGCTGGCATGCGTCTTCCGGTTGCTGTCTCGGACCGGCGTCTGTCTACCACGGCAGCTGTAGTTCGTGATCTGGATGGTATTGGTGCTGGTCAGGGCATTGTGTCGGCGTAGGTGTGCCAGGTGAGGTGGCAGGTTCGGGCTCGGTGTTGGTGGTGTCGGCGCCAGCTGGACCAGGGCAGGACGTGGTCGGCGTCGCGCCGGGGGGCAGGACGAGTGACCGCAGTAGGCGCAGGAGTTCGGGGCAGGTGAGCGGGATCAGCCGTACCTGGTCGCCGGGGTGGTGGGCGCGTTCGAGGGCGGTGGCGACGGCGAGGAAGGCGTAGGCGGTCAGGGCGGCGGTGCTCCAGCGGTGCCAGGAGGTCCAGCTCGTGACCTGGCCCTTGTCCAGGCCGGCGACGCTCTTCGCGATCTGGAAGTCCTCCTCGATCGTCCAGCGGCGGCACACCACCTGGACGAGTCGGGCGAGTGGGACCGGGGCTGGTGACCAGCAGCGGAAGTAGGACACGGTGCGGGTGTAGCGGTGCCGGCGGGCCATCAGCACGCTGGTGCCGATGTCGTCCTGTCCGTCGGGGGTGTCGTCCGCGGTGACCTCGAGCATCGCCCAGTCGTAGTCACGGGTGCCCTTGAAGCCGGTGCCGGTGCGCATCCGCTGCCAGGCCCGCGCCGGGATCAGCTTGAGCGCGTCCTTGCAGGTCATCGCCCCGCTGGGGATGGTGACCGCCTGGTTTGAGCGGACCGCGATCGCATAGCCCAGTGCCAGGGAGCGGCAGGTCGAGCGCAGGGCACGGGAGCCGTAGACCTCGTCGGCGGCGAAGAACGCGGCCCGGACACCGGTGTCGGCCACCGCCCTGGTCAGCAGGGCGGCGGCCAGCCCCGGCTTGGTCGCGGAGCCCGCCTCGTCGGGAACACCTGCCAGCTCACGGCGTTCCTCGTCACCGGCCCAGTCCCTCGGCAGGTACAGGGCCCGGTCGATCACCGCGTGCCCGCGGCCGGTGGCGAAGGCGTGGGTGCACTTTGATCCGCTGCGTCACGACCCACACATCTTGCGCCAGCGGCCCCGCGGCGTTGCCGGCACGGAGCGGGACACGGAGAGCGTGATGGCCGACCTCCGCCTGGGCCCGAGGCGGACGGAGTGCGCCACGCCGGGGTGCGGCAACGGGAGCGCCTCGCAGGTCCCCGAGGGGTGGGTGTGCTCGTTCTGTCAACGTAGGCGGGAGCGCCGCGACCGCACCCATCAGAAATGGGCCGACCCCCAAGGTCCGCGTACAAGGCGGTCTCGGCGGGACAGGTGCGGCTGAGTCCCTCACGTCCGCTGTGCGCCGCCGAGACCGGCCGCGTCTCCTGCAAAGGGCATTCAGGGGTGGCGGGTCACCGTAGTGGTCACCTGAGGGCGACCGCGTCCCCGGCCGACACCTTCAGCGAGGTTGTCGTGGTGCCGGGGAAGTACCAGCGCCAGCTGCCCGCCGCCGTGGCGGTCACCTTAAGCCTGTGGGGCGGGGGAGCGGGACGCTGGGTGGGCAGGGTCACTCGTTCGGAGGACGGTGCTGTGGCCGTGGTGGTCCCTCTGCACGGGGGCGTCGCCTTCAGTTTCCGGTGGCGGCCAGGGCCCGGGTGGTGGTTGTGGTGAGAGATGCGGAACGCCTCCGCCCGGCGGCGGTGTTCGGCGTCGGTGTGGGATACCTCCACTTGAGCGGAGGTATTCCGTACTTCACGGGGCTGATCGCCCTGTACCTCGTGTTCGCTCCGCGCGAGCGGAGGTGTTCTGAGCGACGACGGCACCGAAACCGTGATTGTTTCGTTCGTGAGGGGAGGTGTTCCGCTGTCGGCCGGGCTGGCGAAGGTCCCCAGGGAGTTCGCTCCGCGCGAGCGGAGGAGTGGCGCATCACGCCGGCTCGAACCGTTTCCGGAACTGGTTCGCTCCGCTCTCTGCGGAGCGGGGGCGTCACCCGCTTCCGCCCACCGCGTGAGCGAATGGGCGGAAGCGGGGCGGTCCCCTTCGGTGGTTCTTGAGCACAAGGGGGCCGCGTGGCCTTCCAGACCGGAAGGTGCGACGCCGGGGGAGGCGTCCGTCTTCCATGGTGCGTCATCCCGTCGGCGTTACAACCAGAAGTACGGTTTCGCCATCAAAAGCGTTCATTCGGTCATGGTTTGCTAGTACTCGCGGCTTTCGGGAAGTGACGGAGCGGGGCGCGAAGGGGCCTATTTGTTTCGTAACCCTCGGATCACGTTGAGTGGTGTGCGCCCGGCGCACCATGCTGTCGGTCAACTCCTCCGGGGCGCTTGAGCACCGTCCCGGGGGAGCCTTTCCAGACTCTTCTCCCTTTCAGGGAAGGTGCAATGACGAGCAAGCAGGTGTTGACCGTGGCCGTGCTGGCGGCGGTCCTCGCATGGAGCACGGTGATGGCCGTGCTGGGGCAACTCGCGGCCGTGGCCGCGCTGTTGCCCTCGCTGGGACTCCTCATCCAGCAGATCGTCTCCGCGTTGAACGGTACGGCGTCCCGGCCGGGCATGCCCCCGGCCGGTGCGGCCGGGAGTGAGGAGCCGTCGCGGTGAGGCCGCCCCAGGTGCCCGAGCAGTCGGGAGGGGAGCCTCCCAGTCGCCGCGGCCGTCCGCCGGAGCCGATCGACGAGATGGCCGGGAAGACGCACCGGACGTGGCTGGAGCCGGTCCGTAGCCGGCTTACCGAGAGTGGGCTGACCCTGGACGACCTCGTGGGCCGTTCCGGATATTCCAAGGCCCAGCTCTCCAAGCTCCTGCGCGGCAAGGGCTACTACCCGGGCTGGGAGATCACCTACAGCGTGGTCCGTGCGCTGGACATCCCCGTCGACCCGACGCGCCGTCTGTGGACGGCGGCGGCCGTGGAGGCTGCCAAGGACGCCGCCTGGATCCAGAAGCGTCTCGGTGACGTCCCGCAGTCCGGCCTGGAGGAACAGCCCCTCGCCCATCTGGGTCTCACTCAGGCCATGTGGCACCCCTACGTCGCTTACGCACGCGCCTTTCTGCAGTCCGACCATCGTGCCCAGCAGGTGGTTGCGGAGACGTTCGACATCCTCTGGCTCACCTGGGACGAGGCGACCAGGAGCCCGAACACCCCGCGTCACGCCTGGCTGCTGCTGCGCAAGCGGGTCATCTCCCGCGCCCCGCAGCGGCCCGGCGGCCACCCAGACCTGCGCGCGGCGGCGTTCTCCACCGTCACCCAGGCCGGCATAGGCGACCTCACCGAGCGTCTGGCCCGGATCGATGTCGTGGCCCGCTTCTTCGACACGGTCGCCTGCCTGCCCCCCGACCAACTGGACGTCACGGTCCTGCGTTACCTGTGTGGCATACGCAGGGACGCCGTCCCCGGCATCGTCGGTCTGTCTCCGGCGATCACCCACAGCGTGGACCGTCACGCCCGAGGGGCGCTGCAGGGTCTCTATCCCGACACCGACACCCAGGAGTGATCACCCGGCCATGAGCACCATCGACGACCTCCTCGCCCAGTCCCTGCTGTTGCACCAGCCTGACGTCCCCTCCGACGTCGTCCCCTATGACGACCTCGCCTATGTCGACCTCACCTACGCAGGTCTCGCAGAAAGCCATCTGCTGTGGGACGTGGGGCCAGAGGCGGCCGACGATGGCGCTGCGCAGAACCTCACCGCCCTGTGCGAGGCGGTCGTCGCCCACTGCACCGCCGAGCAGCTCGCCGACTTTCTCACCGACCAGGTGCCCCAGCCGCGGGCGGCGTGGATCCTCGGCTGCGCCCTGCAGATCGCCGGCGTGGATGACGGCGCCCGTTTCTGGTGGCAGTACGCGGCCGGCGCCGAAGACGCGCCCGCCTCCTACTGCCTCTACTTGCAGCACCTCGCCCAAGGCGACGCCCACGCCGCCGCCTTGTGGCAGGCCCAGGCTGGCGCCCACGCACCGCAGACCCGAACGGACACCGGCCGGGGCGACGACGCCCCTGCCTACCGGATGATGACCGCGGACGCCAGCTTCCCCACCGTCCTGCGCATCCTCAGCCGCCTTACCCGGACAGCCCCGCGCCGCCACACGCCGATGGCGCGGGCCGTCATCGAGTTCGTCGCGACTGCCGTCGCCGTCGGCTACGACCAGCACCCTGACTTCGAAATCCCGGTGCCGGGCACTGATTTCGCCGAACAGCTGGAGATTGTCGCCAGTGCGGCCTCCGGCCGGGGCAAGCGCACCTGTTCCACCGAAGCGGCGGCTGCTGGGACGGAGGAACTACCAAACCGGCCCCCGGTGGGCAGCGATGTCGAGCACACCCGCGCGAACGGACCAGAGCGGCTGCGCGTGGAAGTCACCACCGACGACGAGGAGGAGTCCGCGAGCGCGGCCACATTCTTCCGGGAGGCGAGCGCCGTCAACTTCTGGGAGACGGCGAGCGCCGAGAGCGGCACGGAGGAACACGGCCGCCGCGTTGCCTACTACCTCAGCCGTCTGCGCATCCGGGCTGCCAGGACGTTCTCTTCCGCTCCGTCCGGATTCGGGGTCACGGTCACCTCGGGGTTCGGCTCACCGAGTTTTCGGGGGTTGTAGTGGACGTTTCGGAGTCTTTCCGGCGCGACCGGGAACCGGCCAGTCTCCGGAAGGCGTCACCAGCCCGCAGATGCGCTTCAACGTCGTCCTCGCCCCGGTGCCGCGAGCTGCCGACGCCTATCACCGCACCCACGGCGCCATCGAGACCATTTACGAACGCACGGCGTTAGAGGTCGGCCGCCCAAGCCTGGCCCGCGTGCAGGGCAGGGCAGAGCAGGGATGAGCCTGCCCTGCGCATCCGCTGGGAGATCCGCGACGACATCCACGACGCGGTGTCGACGCTGTCGCCAGGCGAAGCCGATCTGCGAGACGGCCCGCCGGATCTGGCAGGAGCCGGTCCGTAGCCGCTTGGCCGCGAGCGGCCTGACTCTCGATGACCTCGGCCCAGGCCGTCGCGCTGGCGCGATGCGTCGAGCCGACCATCGCGGAGGCAGTGGAGCGGCGGTCCCGCGCGATGGGGGTGCTGCAGCAGCAGGGGTTCCCCAAGGCTGCAGCCGCACGCGGCGATGCGCCGCCCCCGATCGAAACGTCCCGTACCCAGCGTCGCCGCGAAGCAGACGCAGTCCGGGCCAAGACTTTGCTCCGCGCCCGAATCGAAGGCGCGGGCCAAGCGCGGCAGGGGGCCGTGGGGAGGTTCGAAGGCGTCCTGCTCGTCCACTTGTTCGTGTGCTTCGAACCCAGTGTGATGGCTTTGCTGCGACGGTTACTGCTGCGTGACGGTCCGTCCGGTCTGCCCTGGTGCCGCAGTCGGCGGATGCATGCTCGTTTCTGCGAACCACCAGAAGGGGAAATTATGCTGAGTAAAGTCCGGGGCACGGTTGCGGCAGCGGTGATGTTGGGGGCGCTCCTGGTGCCTGTAGCCGTGGCGAGTGACGCGGCGGCTGCGTCTTGCGCGCGGCACACGACGGGAGTGTGCCAGGCGAACTCGCCGCATCCGCGCGGCGCTACCGCGAAGTGCAAGGACGGCTCGTACTCCTACAGTGCCCACGCCCGCGGGACGTGCTCGCACCACCGGGGCGTCAAGTACTGGTACCGGTAGAGGGCACATGCCGCCGCTGCCCGGACGGACTACGGGCAGCGGATGATGTCCCGCCGAGTGGTGTAACGGGTCAAGGTAAGTGAAGGCTGCTGTCGGCAGACTTCTGCGGGCCAGAGTGGACCTTGAGCTGACTGGCGCAACTCCGGTCGACTGAAGCTGCGTTGATGGTCCAAGGCCAGACGTCCCGCTTCCTGCGGGGAGATGCAGGTGCAAGGCCTGCCCGGCGCTCGGTTACGAATCGAATCCCCGTCCCGCATTGCGCGGGGCGGGAATTTCGTGTCGCACGCCGCCACCGCCGCAGCGTGCGACAGGCGTGCACCTATGCGCGGTACCCCGCCCGGTAGAACGGCAATCGGATAGGGCAGCATCTGCTCAGCGATCGCCTGCCCATGAGGGGTCATCATGCCTTCCACCCGCTGTTTCGCTCCGTCTGTCCTGCTCACCTGCCTCATGCTCACGGGCTGCTCGCCCACTGCGTTGGGCAGTTCCGCGCCGTCCGGGAGCGCGAGTGGGGCGCCGGGGCCCTCGGGCGCTGCCGGAGCCACGCGGGCGATCGCGGCGGGAGCGGGCCCGCAAAAGCAGTACACGGTGCAGAAGCAGCCGACCGCGGGCACCTGCCACTACCGGTACGAAAAGGGGGAGCCGTTGGAGGATCCGACGTGCACGCCGGGCGCGGTCTCCCCGGCGGTCACCCAGTCCAATTTGAAGTCGACGATCTGCCGCAAGGGCGGCTACACCTCAGGCATCCGCCCCTCCACCTATGTGACGGGCAAGGAAAAGAAGCTGAACGCCGCCTCCTACGGCTACACGGGCCCCATAGGAGATGCCGAGTACGACCATCTCATCAGCCTCCAGCTCGGGGGTGACCCCAACGACTACCGCAACCTGTGGGTGGAACCAGCCGACCCCGGCCACCAGAAAGGTGTTGGGGTCAACAATCTGAAGGACCCGGTGGAGACGAAGCTGCACACCGCGGTCTGCAAGGGCACGGTCACCCTCGCCGCCGCGCAGCAGGCCATCATCACCGACTGGACCACCGCACTCAGCCGCCTCGGCCTCGGTTGAGGGCTATCAGCAGTCCGCGAGCGCCTTGAGGATGCGCTGGTAGTCCACCGACAACGCCGACCACGCAAGCCCTTCACGCCACACCGGCACTTGCGACTTCACCTTCGCTGCTTCCGGCGTTGACGATGCCTCCTCGGCCTGCCCGCCGGCGGTTGGTGCTGTCCGGTCGGCCTGGTCGTGGCCATGCTCGGTCTCGTCTGCCGGGGCAAGCACCTCGCCCACCCGCGAGCGAGCGATGGCCCATTCCTTCCAGTCCCGCTCAGCTACGGCCAGTTCAGCCTGGATGCGGTCGGCCTCCTCCCGCAGCTCGTCCACACGACGGCGAGCGACGAGTTCGCGCTGTTCCAGCAGCCCCACGACCGACGGCATCCATGACCTCCACAGCAGCGGCGACACGACAGACCACCGCTCCCACAGGATCGTCGACCCTATGCCCGACCAGCGAAAAAGCCGTCCTCAAGCATAGAAAGACAACAGCTTCTCAAACAGTTGCGGGCTGCCAGAGGAGTCCTGTACCGCACCAGTTCTGCTGGTGGAGATGGTCGAGCATGGCCGTCTCCGCCGCGCCCGGATTACGCCGCACGCCGACGAGGACGGGCTCGGTCAGGGAGGGCAGTAGCGGGCAGGCCAGTTCTTCGAAGCCTTCGGGGATGGCCGAGGCCGGCACCACGGTGACGCCTAGGCCCTGCGCCACGAGCCGCACCGCGGTGGAGATCTGTGACGCTCGGGCCACTGTGTGCGGGCTGAGGCCCGCGTCGGCGAGCAGGCGGGCGAGGTAGTCGTCGAGCAGGCTGCCGCGCCGGAACCGGATCCACCCCTGTGACGCCAAGTCCTCCAGGCGCAGGGCGGCGCCGTCCGAGAGGAGCGGGTGCCCCTTCGGCAGGACGGCGACGTAGGCTTCCTCGCCCAGCGGGTGAACGTCGAAGGTGCATCCGGCGGGGAATCGGTGCACGAGGATCATGTCGAGGGTTCCCTGGCGGACCAGTCGTTCCATGTCCGTGGGGTCGGGTTCCTCGTGGAGAGTCACCTGCAGCTTCGGGTGGCGCTTGCGCAACTGCCCCAGTACCTGGGGCAGTTGGCGTGCTCCCAGGCCCATGTGGACGGCCATGATGAGTTCGCCCGCCAGTTCCCCGTCGGCGGCGCGGGCGGCCGTGATGGCACGCCGGGACGCGGTCGTCGCGATCTTCGCCTCCGCGAGGAAAGCCCTCCCTGGCACTGTCACCGTCACCCCGCTCGGGGTGCGGGTGAACAGCTGCACCCCGAGGTGCTTCTCCAAGGTGGCGATCTGCTGCGACAGCGAGGGCTGAGTGACCCCCAGGCGTTCTGCCGCCGCTGTCATGGAGCCCTCGTCGGCGACGGCCAGGGCGTACTCGTACTGGCGCAGGTTCATTCGAATCCAACCTTCGACATGACATAGGAGGTGTCAATGCAGAGTATACGTTGCCACTATTTGCCTCTATGTCTGGCCGGTCCTACCGTGGTGCCCACCCAGCGCAGCCACCAGGGCCGGGAAGCTGCCACCCGATCTCGGTGCGCGCAGCCAGACATTTTTTCTTTTCGAGGAGCACACGATGGATTTTGCGGGCAAGAGCGTTCTGGTTACGGGTGCGGGGTCGCGAGGAGGTATCGGCGCCGCGACGGCGCACGCGTTCGCACGCGACGGAGCGTCGGTGGTGATCACTGGCCGCAACGCTGAGCGCGGGGCCGAGGTGGTGGACGACATCACCTCCGGCGGAGGAAAGGCCCGGTTCATCCTCGCTGATCTGAGTGATCTCGCCGACGTCGAGCGGTTGGCCGGGGAGGCGGGTGAAATCGACGTGCTGGTCAACAACGCGGCAAGCTACAGGGCCAGCATCAAGCCGACCCTCGACCAGGACAGCGAAGCGAACGCGGAGTCATGGGACACCAACGTGCGCGCCACCTTCGTCCTCAGCACACGACTCGTACGGGGGATGATCGAGCGGGGCGGCGGCAACATCATCAACATCAGCAGTATCGCCGCCGCGATCGCCATGCCGCACATGGCGACGTACGGAGCGCAGAAGGCGGCCGTCGAATCCTTCACCCGCAGTTGGGCCGCGGAGTGGGGCCCGCACGGCATACGCGTCAACGCGGTGGCTCCTGGGAACGTGAACAGCGACAACGTGGTGGACTTCATCGGCGCCGACCAGTTCACGACCTGGTCCGAGGTCAACCCCCTCAAGCGCAACGCCACGCCCGAAGAACTCGCCGAGGTCATCGCGTTCGTGGCGAGCGAGCGCGCGAGCTTCGTCACCGGCCAGGTGATCGTGGCCGACGGTGGCCGCCTCGCCGTCTGAGCGACGCGGCGACCACCGCCACTGCGGAAGGTCTCCGGCCGCCCGTCCGTGTGCGGCCGGAGACCGAACCGGGTCACGACGCCGACCACCGGCCGGGCCGACGACGCACCCGCCTCAGTTTTTCAGGGCGCGGCCCGTCCTTCCCGACGGTTTCGGCGGCCTTCACCGACTGGGAGTCAATGGCGGTGGCCGCTGCCCCGGGTGCCCGGCCCATCTCGCGGCGGATGCGTTTACAGAGCTGGTCACGGATCTGGCCTCCGGTGAAGCCGTAGTGCACCCACAGCCTTCTTCGTCGCTGGTGCCGGGACGGGGTGCCAGAACACTGGTCTTTAGACGGTGTCCTACATGGTCAGTTTGCGGAGCCGTTTGTAACAGCAGAGGGTTGCCGCCGGACAGGAACACGCGGCTGACGCCCGTGAGGTGCTGGCGCATCGTGTCGAGTTGCTCGAGGGTGGGTTCCGGCATCTGCAGAGTCTCGGAGCAGAACGAGCAGTCGAAGGCGCAGCGCTTGGTGACCTGCATGATGACGGACAGCGGTGTTGTGAGCCCGGCCGCCATGTCCGTGATGCTCGCGTCCGCGGCGCGTCGAAGCGCTGGCCGTTGAAGGCGTAGCCGATGCCTCCGCCAAGGTCTTTGTGTCGCTGCTGGGGCACGCTCGGGCTTCCGAGTTCGGTCATGTCCGTTGTCCTTCTGGTTGGTCGAATTCGAAAGTGGACTGCATGGCGCTGCGGGTGGGTTGTGCCTGTTCCTGTGTGGCATCGCCGTTGCGGGGCTGCACAGGGCTTCGTCCTCTGGGCCGCGGTCCGGCCAGGGGAACGGAGTGTGGGCCCTGCCGTTGAGGGTGGGGGAGCGTACCCGGCGGCAGAGAGCGGTCCCGTGCGCGGCGGTTGAAGGGGGTGCCCCGCCCGGAGGGGGCCGGGCGGGGCGCGTGCGGGACGGGTCAGGCCGTGACGGACCAGGACCCGCGCGAGAGGGTGAGGGTGCCGTCCGGGTCGATGCGCACCCGGGCGCCGTAGACCGGCAATCCTCCTTCGCGGTTGAGGCGGTTGCGGATGCGGTCGAGTGCGTCCCACAGGCGGCGCGGGCCGCCCTGGTGCACGGTGGGTGAGTCCAGGAAGCCGGTCGCGGTTGCGCGTGCCCACGAGCCGTCAGGGTGGAGCATCCACACGGTGCGTGTGTCCCCGGCGGTGGTGGTGCGGTGGTCGATTCCGGGCGCGATGAGTCCGAGCATCGACATCACCTCCCACGAGTCCGGCACGAACAGGAGCGGATACCGGTTCGTGGTGACGCTTTCTCCTTCGGCTTCCTTCACCTTCTCCCACAGCTGGTCTGTGGTGTGGTTGTAGTCGTCGCCGTGCCGGGTGCGCATGAAGCCGGCCGGGTCGGGGGCGATACGGCCGGTGGCGCCGCCGTCCTCGGCCTTGTCGGCGGTGACGATGAGTCCGGTTCCCGCGAGGGTGGTCACCAGCCGTCCCCCGGGCCGCAGGGCGGCCAGCCACGATGCGGGGAGGGGACGTACGGACACGGTGGACACGATCCGGTCGTACTCGCCCGGCAACTCCGCGGTGATGTCACAGACGGCCGTGCGGGGGTGCAGCCCGATGGAGTCGAGCCGGTCGCGGGCCGTCGCGACCAGATACGGGTCGACGTCCACGCTCGTGACCTGCTCATCGCCGACGCGCCGGCACATCAGGGCGGTGCCGTATCCGGTGCCGGTGGTCACCAGCACGCGGGAGTCGTCGGCGATCATCGCGTGCCGGTTCATGGTGACCACCAGGCCCGGCAACGTGGACGACGACGTGGGGCTGCCCGTCGTGACGGTGGCGCCCGGCGCGGCCTGGTCGGCGTGCGCCGGACCGATACGGGTCACCAGCGTGCGGTCGGCGTAGGCGGCCTCCATCCACGCCTCGGCATCGGCGGCGCCGTCGTGCAGCTGCCACGCCTGACTGGTGTGCGCCCACCAGCGGGGCACGAACACGTGCCGTGGCGTGGCGGCAAGAGGCCCATACCAGCGCGACTCGGGCCGCACCACCTCCGCCGCCAGGCGCCCCGCATGCATCTGCCAGTCCATACCGCCACCTCCTTCTAGTACGAGGGTTCGCAAGCTTCGGTCTCGGCCGGGGAGCAGTCCGAACCGTCGCTGTCAGGGTTGCAGCCCATGCCGGGCGAGGGCTGGCACGAGTCCTCGTCGGGTGTGCATCCGGCGCGCTGCCGGCGCGGGCGCGGGATGGACGCAGCGACTTGCGCCCACTGCTTTCCGTCCAGCACTGCCGCGAGTCCGCCCGGCCCTTTCACGTTCCCGGCGGGCAGGAACCTGCCCAGCACGCACGGGGCGACCGTGCCGTCCGGCAGAATCGCGGCCTTCCCGTCCGCGCACCCCCCGCACAGCTCCGACGTGGACGGGAGCGCCTCGGTGCGCGCCGCGTTGCCCACCGCGCGTTCGCGGTCGACGGTGACGCGGTCCACGCCGAGGGCTTCCATCTCGGAGCGGGCCTGCTCGGTGCGCTGTCCCTCGCGCATGCGGATGATGCCGACTTTGAGGCGGATGCCGCGCTCGACGGCCTCGACGATGGCGGCCCGGGTCCTGGTGTGGCTGCCAGCGCGGCCGGTCAGTTCGTCGTGCTCGGCAGCGTCGTCGGAGTAGTACGACGTCGCCAGGCTCACACCGGGCCGCTCGAACAACGCCCAGAGTGGAGGGCTGACCCGGTAGAGGTTGCTGAAGACCTGCACCCGCAGACCGGCATCCAGGGCATGCCCGACCAACTCGACGAAGTCGGGATGCATGGTCGCTTCCCCGCCGATGAATTGGGCCGTCTCCACGCCGAGCGCGGCGGCCTCGTCGATGACGCGTCGCCAGTCCCCGACGGTCATGGTGCCGTGCCCTTTCGTCGGCCCGGACTCCGCGTAGCAGTGAGAGCAGGAGAGCTGACAGCGGCCGGTGATCTCCAGCTCGATGAACGTCAGAGGTGCGGGTGTTACGGGTGCCTCGGGAGCGATCGTCATGGTGTGCCTTTCTTTCGGCCTGTTTCGTGGGTCCTGCCGCCGAGGGCAGGGGAGCGTCCCCGGCGGCAGGATGCTGGGCCCGTGCCGATAGCCCGCTGGAGCACTACAAGGCTCGGCGCACGGGAGGCAGCCGGACTCGCTAGTGCTTCTGGGCCACGGCAGGCGTCCTCTCTGTTGGTAAGTGGGCACGAGGGGAGGCTTGTTCGGGTTTCGGTCGGTCCGGAAGGTGCTCGTCCGTGACGGCGAAAACGAGGTGCAGCGAGTTCCCCGGATGCTCGGGAGTGCTCACGTCGTGCAGCATTCCTTGGGGGAGGACCAGCACGTCTCCGGGCCGCATGAGCAGCTCGACAGGCGCGCCGTCAGCCCTTGGCCAGATCTGCCACTGCTTCGCCCCGCGCATCTGAACGATCACGCCGAGCCAGTGGTCGTAGTGCGCGCCCAGGGTGCGATCCCCGGTCCGGGATTCGTAGGCGGTACAGACCACGCCGCGGCGCAGCATGCCAGCCAGGTGGAGTGAGGCGAGGCTGAACCACCCGTCGCTGCGGACGTCCAGGCTCTCGTAGACCCGTGTCCGTGGCCGTTCTTGATAGGCGCCGGCCGCCATGTCCAGGGCGGTGCTGCGCTGGAATTCCGGCCCGTCGACGAGGGCAACTGTCTGGGCAGGCAGTTTTTCGTCTGCCACCGGTAGGGACGCAGCTGCAACCCATTCGGTGTTAAACAGGCCCGGGACGTGGTTGTGGTGCTCGGGCATCAACTCGATCGACGGCAGAACGGCCGGCCCGAGTCGCGCGAGGAAGTCGGACGCCGTGAGAAGAGGCAGCCGCGCATCTGGTGGGGTCATGGCTATGACTGCCTACTGGTGGTTGTGGTTGTGGGTGCCGGCGGTGGGCGTAGTGGCTGAGGGCGTGACCTCGTCGTACTCCTGGTAGTAGTGGTCGCGGTCGAGCATCAAGCACGAACGCCCTTTCACGCCGTAGGCGTAGTGGCTGAGGGCGTCATCTCCCAGGCTGATCGCCTGGGTGTTGTGCAGAACGTCGCTGCTGGCGATCTCGGCCAGGTCTCGCGGGCGGAGCTCCACGACGCCTCGGATGGCGTCGACCTCCTGGACGAGGACCGTGCCGGCCCCAACCGGCAGTTCGCGAGGCGCGTACAGAAGCGCGAAGCCTTCGCCGACGGAATGCCGCTTCAGCACCTCGTTGAGTTCGCTGAGCAGGTCTGCCGTCTGTTGGACCAGGGTGGGAACTGCTGTGGTCATCGGATTCTCCCTTGCATGGTGCTGAGGTTGGCTCCGGGACGGGTGCTGCTTCCCCGGAGCGGGCGGGTTGTGCCTGTCCCTGTGCGGCACCGCCGTTGCGGGGCCGCACAGGGCTTCGTCCTCTGGGCCGCTGTCCGGCCCGGGGAACGAAGTGCGGGCCCTGCTGCCGAGGGCGGGGGAACGTACTCGGCGGCATGAAGCGGTCTTGTACGCGGCAGCTGAAAAAGTGCGCCGCGCCCAGGTGTCAGCTGGGCCGGAACCTTCTGAAGCGGGCCGGCCACTCGGCGAGGGCGGTGTCGTCGCTCTCGTGACGGTGGGAAGGAGGTGCGGGGTGCTCCAGACGCGGTTGAAGTGGTCCGATGCCCTCGGTCTTGATGATCTGGGCCACGCTGTCGGCAGCTGGAACGGTGGGTGATGCCTTTACGCGGCGTTGGTGCTCCCAGTCGCCGACGACGGGCAGGTGATCGGAGGTGCTTCGTGCCGCGGCTGTGTCGTGGGTGCGGTAGTCGCTTTCCCCCGGATCGAACCCGGCACCGGCCTTCCGCTGCCCGAGCCTGTGACCATCAGGCTGATATCCGCCCGCGCCTGGCGGAAGTCCAGGACCTTGCCAGCGATGGTCTCGATGCGCTCGCGGAGTTCATCGAATCTGCAGGAGGTTTCGTTGCGTACGACAACGCTGGACAAGTGCGTGCTGCTTTCGGGTGGAGGGAGGACGGGTCTCGGGAGGAATGGGGAGGTGGCGACGGGCAGTTCGAGGCCGCCGGGTGTATCGGCCCTCCCGGCGGGCTGGCCGGCCGGGAGGTGATGGTGGCGCGGTGTCCGGGGTCTGGGTGGGTTCGAGCCGGAGGGTCAGGCGGCGGGCCTGAGCGAGGGTGAGTTGGAGCGTCACCTGCTCGGAATCGTGGGCGCATGAGGGGCTGTTCTCGGTCCGAACCGCGGAGTCTCGGCGAGCTGGCGGCGCAGCCGTGCGGCCGGTACGTCGCTGCCCGGATGGTGGCGCGGCGACGGATCTCGTCCTTCCCGGAAGACCGGCGGGCAGGCCGGATGCCCGCGGCTCGGGGTTACGTGGCAGCGCGGAATGCGTTACGGGAGCTGAGCAGTGGTCTGGGCAGCAGTGGGTCGGCGCTCCAGGGGGCGAGCGGTTGCACGGTTTGCCGGTGCAGGGTCTCGATGAGTTTGTGCAGCGAGAGGTCATAGATGGTGAGGTCGTGGTCGCTGAGCCCGGACATGTCGATGACGTGGACGTTCTCGACGGCCTGCACGGTGAAGGGGTCCATGAAGTTGCGGTCGAGGCGCACGGCGCCTCCTTGATCGGGGCGGGCCCGTCCGGCAGTCGCAGCCATGGCGCCGAACTGTCCCTGATGGGCCGCCCAGCGAGCGGCATCGTGCATGCCGGTCGCGAACATGATGTCGTCGAAGTCCGTGTAGCTGCGCCAGGAGCCGTCGGGAAGCTGCTGGGCACGGTGCGAGCGATGGACCAGGTCCGTGACCGTGGGCCAGTCGATACCCCCGACCAGCTCGCCGAGCGGGCTGGGCGACTCGTTGGTGTCGCCGAGCAGCCAGCACGCCGCCCATAAGACTGCAGTGCCCTGGTCGGCTTTGACCTTGTCGACCAGGCCTGTCAGGTTGAAGGCCTCAGTCTGGCGGGCGGGCGGCGAGCAGTAGGAGTTGTGGAACACGGCCGTGATGATGGGGACACCTGGAGCCTTGTCCAGGCCCAGGGTGATCTGGGTCGGCGGCGTTCTGAATCCGGTGCGGTGGTGGCGCTGGGCGCGAAGACCGATGGTGAAGTGCCTTTCCCGTATGAAGGCGCCGGTCGGGTTGTTTCCCTCGCCCATGCCTCCGAGGAAGCAGCGCATTCCCAGGAGGTCCTGTGAGGCGTTGAACCGCCGCTTGGCGGCGGCAACTTCTTCTTCGGGGGCGTAGGGGTGAGTTTGGGCGTGCGGGAGTTCCGGCATGCCGATCCAGTCCGCGCCCAGATGGTTGAGGAAGGCGTAGCCCTCGTGCCACGCATCGGGGAGCAGCCCGGGCTTCGGCTCTCGGCCGCCGTTCTCCTTGAAGTTCCAGTTCACGAGACGAACTCGAGTGTCAGTTCGCAGTGTCACAATGACCTCCTGGTCGGCACGGGCGGGTTGGGGTTTTGGGGTTTGGGCCAGCTGCCCAGGTGCCTCTGGGTAGCTGGTGGCCTCGTTCCCCGAGTGGTCAGGCGGTGGGGAGCGGGGCGTCGGCGAGACGGTCGGCCCACGTTGCGGGACGGCGGAGTTCGCTGAGCGTCGGAAGGAGGGCTGGGGTGTTCCACACCTGGTTGAACACTTCCGGCCCCACCGCGAGCATGGCCTGCTCCACGCACCGCACCGCGCGTCGTAGCAGCCATGGCATCCACGCGAACTCAAGGACAGGTTCCAGCGCCGCCTGAAGGAGGTACGCCGGGGAGCGCTGAGGCCAGGAGCGCGGGGGTAACTGCCGCTGGATGGCTTCGGCGACCCAGTGCGCGTGTCCGTCGCTCAGCTGTCCGACCGCGTCGCGCCGATACGGGAAGGTGAGCGGCCAGTTGAGTACTGGGACGACGCGGCCCTGGCTGGCGGCGACTTGGAACTGCTCGGCCAGTAAGACCAGCAGCAGGTGGTCGAGATGGTCGGGGGCGTGCAGGAGGCCGCCGGCCTTCAGGCCTGGGACGGTGATCAGTGTTGTCGGTCGGCCGTAGGAATCAGCGGTGATCCTCCCTGGCCTGATGGCCCAGTCTCCTCGCCGCCACGCCCAGAGGATCGGGGGCGCTGCATGGTCTAGCTGTATGTGTTCGCGGTCTGTCAGGGACAGGTCGCGGGTGACGCGGAGCAGATGCCCTCGCGCGAAGTCGACATATTCTGCAATGAAGGCGGGCGTGTCCAAAAGCTGGAACGAAACCGCTTGGGGCGCGGGCAAGGAGCTGACCTTCGCCACCTGTGGCAGTGCCTCGGTAAGGAATGCGGTGATCCGATCGGCGAGTTCCGGGTGGGCGCTGGTCGCGTCGTGTACGCGGACGGGAACGGGGAGCATGGAAAATCTTCCAGTGAGTGGTGAACAGAAGGGAAAAATAGGGGCGGGCGGTCGCCGGGCGAGCCGCGGCAGCAGGTGGAACCGCCGGCCGGCACGGTCTACGGAGTGCGGCCGACCCCTCCGGAGATGTCCGCCGGCGCAGTGGAGAGGGAGGGATCGGGGCGCCACAGGGCGCACGGACCGATGCCTGGCCGGAGCACATCGAGTTCCTCGTAATAGCGGGCGAGCTGGTCGGGGCTGCGCAGGATGTACGGGGCGGCCCCGGAGCCGTTGTAGGCCTGCTGCGCCTTAACCAGGCCCGGGTCGCTGTTGATGCCGTCGTAGTGCGCGACGTAACTGCCACGGGGGAGCGCAGTTTTGAGGCGCCGGACGATCGCCACCGACTCGGCGTAGTCCGGGATGTGACCGAGGACGCCCATGAGGAGCAAGGCGACGGGCTGAGTGAAGTCCAGCGTCCGGCGAGCGGCGTGGAGGATCTCGTCCGGGTCGTGCAGGTCGGCGTTGATCGCCTTTGTGATGCCTTGGGCTGTGCCGTAGAGCAGCGTTTGTGCGTGCAGCACGCTGATCGGGTCGTTGTCGATGTAGACGATCGCGGCGTCCGGCGTGAACTGCTGCGCCACCTCATGGGTGTTGCGGGCCGCGGGCAGGCCTGCGCCGATGTCGAGGAACTGGCGGACGCCGCAGTCACGAGTGAGGTGAGTGACCGTCCGGATCAGGAAGTCACGGGATTGGCAGGCCATGTCCCTGACCTGGGGCGCACTGCTGAGAAGGGCTGCGGCCGCCATCTCGTCGACCGTGTAGTGGTCCTTGCCGCCCATCAGGCAGTTCCACACGCGGGCGGAGTGGGGGCGGCCAGTGTCGATGGACGTCGGCAGCGGCAGGTCCGACGGTGCATCGAAGAGCGGGGCAATCTGGGTGGCGCGCCGCGTCGGCGCGCCGAACGTTCGGCCAGCCTTGTGCTGGCCGGCGATGGGCCTGCTGCGCACCGCTTTCTGGGGAGAAGGAGCGGGAGGGGTGGTGGGGATGGTGGTCATGCGGCGGGGGTCCATGCCCTCTCTGCGGTGAAGTACTGGGACCACTCGATCTCCGGGATGTTGAGAGCGGCTTTGGAGAGGTGGATGCGCTGGAACTCGCCGGTGCCGGCGGGCGCGTAGGTGTGCTGGATGTCGCGCCACAGGCGCTGGAGCGTGTAGTCGCCGTCCAGGGCGTGTGCGCCGTGCAGTTCCATGCCGTCCTGGCCGGAGGTGCGAGCGAGCTCGTGGCCGGTGTGTTTGGCGCTGATGAGTTCGCTGTCGCAGGCGATGCCGCGGTCCAGGAGATGCACCGCGTGGTAGGCGCTGACCCGGGCTGTCTGGAGGCGGGCCTGCATGGCGCCGAGGCGGTCGCGGACGACCGGGAGATCGGACAGGCGGCCGCCGTAGCGGGGACGGCTGTCCAGCCACTGTGCGGTGGTCTCGACGAGAGCCTCGTGCAGGCCGAGGCTGACGGCGGTCAAGTTGGGGCGGCCGTAGAGCACACTGCTGCTCATCGCCACGTCGAAGCCTTGGCCGACCTCGCCCAGGACGTTGCCGGCCGGTACACGGACTCGCTCCAGGGCCAGGCGGCCGAGGGAGAAGCCGTGCAGTCCCAGACGCCTGCGGTGCGGGGCCAGGCTGACGCCCTTGCGGTCGTCTTCGACGAGGAACGCGGTCAAGGACTGCCTGATGGCGCATGTGGGCGGGGCGGTACGGGCGACGACAACATGGAGATTGGCTAGGTGGCTGTTGCCGATGTGCAGTTTCTCGCCGGTGATCACCCAGTGGTCGTCCGCAGGTTCGGCGACGGTCTCGATGCCGCCGATCCGGCCGCCGGCGTCCGGCTCGGTGACGGCGATCGACAGCAGGACGGAGCCGTCGGCGGCCCGGGGAAGCCACTTCCTCTTCTGCTCGACAGTGCCCCAGTGGTGAAGGGCGCCGATGGGAATCAGCCCGGCCTGGAGGATCGTGGCGGCTGCGGCCGAGACGGCCGCGACCCGGTGGATGAGCACCGTCTTGGCGACATGCCCGGCCGCCATCCCTCCGTACTGAACGGGGAGGGTGACCCCGAACCAACCCTGCGCGGCCATGAGGTGAGCGGCTTTGCGTTCGACCTTGTGCGCGGCAGCCTCCATCGGCCCTACACGGGAGGCGATCTGGTAGATGGCGAAGTTCTCCGCCTCACACCACAAGCGGTGATGGGTGGGCGTGAGGTAGGGGATGAGTGCGGTGGGTGGTGTGTCGGGCATGTCGTCGTCCCTCTCCAAAAAGTGGGGTCGCAACAAGGCAGGCGCGGCCGGATCCCGGACGGCGGGGGTGATGGGTGGGGGTGGCGAGGCGGAGCTCAGTGCGGATGCGCGCCAGTGAAGGTGTTCAGGACCTCCGCGCCGGCCTCTTTGACCAGGTCGAGCAGGCGGCGGGCGTCGCTCAGAGGGCGGGGCTCGGGGTCGATGACGCACACGGTGCCCCAGGCGACGCCGCTCTGGCCGTCGAGGAGCGGAACACCGAAGTAGGACCGGATGCCGACTGCGTCGACGACGTGGTTGCCGGCGAAGCGGGGGTGGACACGCACGTCGGGCAGGGGCAGGCCCTTCTTGCGGCGGATCACTTCAGGGCACCAGCCATGCTGGCGGCTCATGGTCCGGCCGACCGTGACGAATCCGCAGTTGGCGGGCGGCTGGTGCAGGCCGATGAAGGTCTGCGTGCTGTCGATCACAGGGTTGACGAAGGCGTAGGCGAAGCCGGTCTTCCCGCCCAGCTCGCGGGCGATCTCGTCCATCAGCTCGGTCGGTCCGGTCGGTACGCCCAACCGCCGGAGCACATCTTGGCGGGCCCGATCCTCGGCCATCAGCCGCGCCAGGTGCCCGCTGATGGCCGGTGTCTGCAGTGCCCCGGCTGGAGGTACGACGACGTCGGGCGGGAGCGGTGTTCTGAGCTGTAACGCCGGGGCCGACGGGATGAACGGTGGGGGAGTAAAGGGTGGGTGAGAGGTCATCAGGCTTCCAGGAGAGTCGAGGCGACGAAACGGGCAAGGGCGTGGCTGACGAGAGTGATCAGGGCTGCAGCGACCTGGGGCGTCTGGCGGGCGTCGAGGGTCATCACGGGGACGGTGTGGGGGTCTAGTCCGAGGGCCTGGAGGACGTCGGCCGGGTTGTGTTCGTAGGAGCCGTTGAAGTGGTTGATCGCGATGATGAACGGCAGGCCGATCTGTTCGCAGAAGGTGACCGAAGGAAAGCTGGTGTCCAGACGGCGGGTGTCGACCAGGATCACGGCGCCCACGGCTCCGTCGCAGATGTCGTACCAGAACGGAGAGAAGCGCTCCTGTCCGGGCATACCGAACAGCATCAACTCGACAGGGAACTGTGGGTCGGGGAGGGTTTTGCGGCCGAAGTCGAAAGCGACCGTCGTGGTCGTCTTGGCCTCCACCCCGGTGAGGCTGTCGACGCTCTCGCCGGCCTCGGTCAGCTCAGCCTCGGTGGTCAGCGGCTCGATCTCGCTGACCGAACGCACGGCAGTCGTCTTGCCGGCCCCGAATCCTCCCGCGAACAGGACCTTGAAACGTGTATGGGTCATCGGTCAGCCTGCCCTCATGAATGACTCTGCATCAGGCCACATCCGTCGCATGGAAGCGCCGACTGCGGCGAGGAACTGCGCGTCGTCTCCCACGGTGCCGCGGGGCACCACCAGGGCCTGGGCGTTCACGAGATCACCGAGCAGGACGCGGGTCAGGGTGAGATTGCGCTGGATGGTGCCGGCGATCTCCGCGACCGATCTCGGCCGTGCCCGGCACAGGGTGAGGATCTGGCCGCACTCCTGTGGCTGCCCCGGTGCCAGCCGTCCGGGGCCCGCCTCCAGCACGGTGTCCACGCCCAGCATGTGGTCTGGCCGGGTGCGTCCCCCGGTCATCAGGTAGAGCCTGACGAACCCGGACTCGTCCCTGTCCGCAGGACGCCGCGGGCCGGGAACCCTCACGCCTCGGCCCCGGGAACGACGCGGACCGGGATCTGCATGTACGGCGCGAACTGGTTGATGAGCCTGCTCATCTCGAAGCCCACGTTGGAGAGGTGGGCGTTCGGGTCGGCGATCACGCACAGCAGGGTGTCGACCCGGTTCGGTTTCCCGAGGCCATTGTGGTTCTTGAAGTGGGTGCTGCTGCCTGCGTTCTGGACGAAGATGAAGCAGTCGCCACGCTCGATGATGATCTGCTGTGGAACCACGAGCTGACATGTCGGGCCGCTGATGCCGGCTCCCAGACTGGCGAGGCCGGAGACCGCGGCGGCCAGCCCATCGGCCCAGTCTTTCTCCGTGTTGCCGAACAGGAGGGCCATGCCGTCCTTCGAAACCAGGATCGCGTGCGTGACCCCGGGGACGTCGTCCGTGAACCGCGCGATCAGCCAGTCCATGGCTGACAGGGGACTCTCGGGATCCGGGATGCTGGCAGTACCGGTCGGGCGGTCGGTGGACATCATCATGAAGCTCCAGGCGTAGTCACGGTGGGGGTGCGTCAGGAGGAGATCGGGGACTGGCCAGACGAGCAGGTCTGTTCCGCGTCCAGGTCAAAGCCGGAACGGAAGGCGGCAGCCAGGTCGGGGGAGGCCACCGCTGCCGAGCCCTGGGGCCGCTCCTGTGAAGCAATGCGGTCCCAGCCTCTTTCCGGATTACGGCGGGGAAGGCGCGGCGGCCCCCCGTCAGCCCGCTCGGCCGCCACAGAAGCACTCGAAGGCGCCGATCTGCCCTGGAACGCGGGGCTGGTCGCGGGTCGCTGCAGACGAGCCGGCTGTACAGGAGGCGCGTCCCGGACCTCGGGACCATCCACATCGATCGGAACGAGGAGCCTGCCCGGAACGACGACGAGAGCCGTGGTGCCACCCATCGAGTTCTCAACCAACTCCACCGACAGGCCGTGCCGTTGCGCTATCTTCGCCGCCGTCAGGAGACCGATCTGGCCCGCACGCACCTGGGCCCCGACGTCCACCGTGTCCGGCTCGGCGAGCAGCTGGTTGAGCCGCGCCCGGACCGACGGCTCAATCCGCAACGCACGGTCGACGACCTCGATGGCCAGCCCCTTGGGTACCTCCTGCGCCCGAACCTGCACCTTCGTGTCCGGAGGGGAGAAAACAAGCCCGTTCTCGATCAGCTCGGCCAGCAGATGCGAGAGCTCGGGGCCAGCATGCTTGGCGAAGCCGAACCTGAAACCCACCTCGCCCGGCGCTGCCTCCACCCGCGCGTAATCGACGACTTCAGCGACCGATCCACGGATCACGGCCGAAAGTGACGCCTCGCTGCTGGTCGCCCGCAGCGACTGCCCCCCCAGTACTGCCATGCTTTCGATGTGGCGCCGCACCCGCGTCACCAGGTGATCAATCCTGAAAGTACGGTCAAGCAGTTCCGGATCGTCGGTCTGGCCCTCAAGCTCGCTGAGCCCGGCAAGCGCCCTTTCCACCAGCGCGTGCTCGCGCTGTGCAAGACATCGCAGGACATCCAACAGCACCGCCGGCTGCGAGTCGGTATGCACGGAGATCAGAGCGTTGACGATCTGCACTTTCAGCTGTGCCAGCTGCCACTCCAGGGAGGACATGGGGTCGCCGGGCCGGGGGGAGGGGTCCCTCTGCACGGCCACACTCCCACCGCGGCGCAGTTCCTCGGTCGCCCCCAGCGCGGCCTTCTGCGCAGCATGGATCGCATCCGCAAGCCGCAGCTGTCGCTGCTCAGTGACCTGCGCAGCCCGCTCCTCGGTCCTACGCTCAACCTCCGAGGCCGCAGAGCGTGCTCGGCTGCGGGCCACATACCAGCTCACGGCGAGACCACAGCCGAGCACGCCCAGGAGGGACCCGGTCGGAATGTGCATCGTCCACCGGCCGACAGCGGCGGCGCTCAGTAACGAGACGTGAGTGATCAGCGGTGTGGTGGTTGCTTTCCGAATCGGGTCATGGACTTGGGGGTCGATTCGGTCCGGGCATCGTGCTCTGTGTCGGCGGTGGGTGCCAGGGGGAGCGGGGGACACGCCGTCAGACATGGGAGGGATCCTCAACATCTGGTTTGGATAGAAGGGAGCGGAAACAACGGGTGATCGGTACTTGGACGCGCCGCACATCACGTGGGGGGAAGTACGGCCTGTACGGTCTTGCCGCTGCCGTCCTCTGCGGGGCGCCAGGCGAGACGCCCGTGGTAATGGAGAGCCCATTCCAGACCGTTGAGCGGGGGGCCGCCATTCAGGTCCCGCCCTGTTGCCTTGCCAAAGTTTGGGAACCCCGGGCCGGCGTCGTCGACCTCGATAACCAGCTCGTCGGTAGCCTTCAGGCACATCAGCCGCAGTCGGACTACGTTGCCATCGAACGGCTTTCCATGCCGGGCCGCGTTGTCCATCAGCGCACCGCACACGCGCGCCGCCGCGTCGGTGTTCCCCGGCCAGCCGGCCTTTCTCAGGCGAGGGTGGACCTGGATCCGGGTATCGCTGCCGATACTCTCCACTGCGTTCAGCACCCCCTCCCACCGAAGGGGCAGTTCCTCACCCGTGGGAACGACCAGGAACTCGTGCAGGCCGGCGCCGGGTTCGGGTCGAGCGGCTTCACTCTGGTACGTGGACGGCATCAGGCTGATCTCCGATGGGAGCGTGAGTTGCGGAGGGGAGAGGACGCACCAGGTGGTCGTGCCGTCATCGCTGACGCCCCAGGACTCGGCCATCGCATCGACGAGGAAGAGGCCGCGACCGCTCTCGTCGGCAAGGCCGGCGTGACGCAGCACCGGGCGGTTGAACGAACCGTCTCTGACCTCGATCACGCACTGTGCCCCCCGGAAGTAGAGGCGGACACCGATGTCGTCTCCGTGCGCGTGGCGCAGAGCGTTGGTCACGAGTTCGGAGAGCAGTAAGGCAACGACGTCACTGAGGCATGAACGGCCCCAGTGGCGGAGGGCGGCACGGGCGATGCGCCGGAGGCGGGCGGGCCAGACAGCATTCACAGGGGAGAGGTCACCAAAGTCCGGATCCGGGCAGCGTGCAATGGATACCTCGAAACCTCGCTGGTCACAGCACTTCTGCGTTGGGGGTGCAGATGTCATGTGAAGGACCCCCGAGCGTCTGATAGGCGCACATACAACTGGGGTCGGCTCGTCAGTTGTTCCACTCCGTCACGATCGACAGCGCAACCAGCACCACGTAGAGGGTGCACACCTAGGGGGGACTGATTGAACTTGTAGCCGTGTTGAGGGAGATGCTTCAGTACGGCATCGTCACGCCACCTGTGTGTCCTCCCGGGATCTACGTGCAGTACTGGGAGTCGACGAGTGATCGGGTGGGGCGACCGCACGCCAGAATCAGAGGCGGTGCTGTGGGCTGTAGGACTCACGACAGTCAATTGGAACTTCCTACCTTGCGGTTCCACAGCTGAAATGATGAGTCTGACTCCTGCCTCAAGCTCGCAGCGCGAGCGCCAGACGGCAAGATGGCTTGTCACACCGTTGGTTGTCGTCGCGGGTTGCCTTATCTCCGCATCTCGCGCGACCAGGACAAGATGAACAGGTGAGGGCTCAAACACCACAATCCCTTCCGAAGCCGCGTCGGCGGACCTTGCCTTCAAGTCGCTGCTTGATCTGCTGCGGCCGTGGCACGAGTTTGACGGCGGTGTAGATCGCCATGCATCGCCGTGGCGATATCGCTACAGCGATATCGATCTGGGCATAGTCTGTGACCAGAAGTAAGAACGACCTATCTCGGTACGACAGGTGCTGCTGTGAAGATGCCGATTCGTGTGTGCGGTAAATGCGGGAACATGCTGAGCCAGTACAACCCGGACCCCGTGTGTGGGCCGTGCTCGCGAACAAGTACTGCGGCCACGGTGCCCGACCGCGCATGGCGCGACGAGCAGGTGCAACGATCCCTTGCTGCCTGGGAGTTCGGAGATTTAATGCGCTTGCTGCGCCGGCGGGCAGGGTTGTCCCAGATGGATGTACGTGCCCTGACTGGGTTCACTCAGTCGTACATTTCGGACCTTGAGAACGGCCGCAAGCAGCTAGGAGGCCGCGACTCCATCATCGGCTTACTCAACGGTATGGGCCTCCCCTCAGACTTGCGGCCGCTTCTTTTGACGCCCCTTGTGGAGCGGGACCGGACAGCGGCTTCCGACGCACTGGATCCTGCGATGCCGTGGACGGCGGATCGTATGGTGACGTCACTTGAAGCCGTTGTCGGAGGTCCCATGAAGCGTCGACGTGTACTGACCGCCTTGAGCGGAGCCGCTCTCACTCAATACGTCCTACAATCGGCCATCGCCCCTACAGAGGCGCTGGCCCTGGGCGCGCGAGATGGAACACGGGTGACCAATCCACTCCTCACATCCCTACAAACCACCACAAACACACTGAGGCAGTTGGATGCGAGCAGTGGCAGCGGGACTCTGGCCGGAACGGCCAAGCAACATTTGCAGGTCCTGCTGGGGCTCATGAAGACTGGAACCTATGACGAGCGGACGGGGCGACAGCTCGCGGCGGTAACGGCTGACACGGCCATCCAGACCGGCTGGTATACGTTTGATGGCGGTCAACATGAAGAGGCTCAACGGTTGTTCCTTGGCGCGCTGCGTGCAGCGCACGCATCTACGGACTCAAGGCTCCGCGCCGGTGCACTCTCATTCCTTGCCATTCACGGCTATTCGGTCGGCGACCCTCGCCATGCGGTCGCCGCTGCCAGGACAGCACGCCAGAGCATCAATGATCAGGACGCCCCGGCGCTACATGCGATGCTCCTCACGCGACAAGCCCGGGGGCACGCGCGGCTCCACGAGGGGCGACACGCGCTGGCTGCCCTTGAGGAAGCGGAAACGCTGTGCGCCGTAGGGCCTGGCGAGGACGACCCGCACTGGCTGTACTGGATTAACACTGGTGAAATTTTGGGCCAGCGAGGCAGTTGCTTTCTCGAACTGGGACGTCCCGCTGCCGCGGCCAACGCCTTCGCTGCAGCTCGCGGTGTGCTGCGTCGAGATGAAACGCGCACGAGGGCTCAGTTTCTGTCCCGTGCTGCAACAGCGCAGATGCGAGCGGGCGATGTCGACGCCGGCTGTGCTACCGGACAGGAAGTACTTACTATGGTGGATGGGATTCAGTCCGCTCGTCTCGATGAACATCTACGCACGATGTTGCGTGAAGCTCGTCAGTTTGAGAGCGCGGCGCCCGTCCGCCCGCTCCTCGAACGAGGCGAAGCACTCCTTAAGGGCCGGTCGTCGGCATGATTTTGGTTCTCTGGGATATCGACCGGACACTGCTCTACGTCGGTGACACTGATCGTTTGGTCTATCGCGAAGTGTTCCGCGAAGTAGTCGGCCGTGACGCGCTACAACTCCCTGCCAGAGGGACCGGCGTCACCATGCCGCTTGCAGTGCGAGCGCTCCTATCATCCAACGGAGTGCCCGATTCGGAGGCTGATCACTTTGCGCACCTGATGGTTGACCGCTTGCCCGAACGGCTAAATCGGCATCGCGTGGAAATGCGTCACGAGGGCCACCTTATGCCTGGAGCTGTCGAGGCCCTTGTTGCTGTGCGCCAGTCAAGACTGCTCGTGCCAACGATCGTCACCGGCAACCTTAAAGCAAGCGCGGAAATAAAGCTATCCGCATTCTCTCTAACTGACTACGTTGACATTTCCGTCGGAGGGTACGCGTCCGACGACTCTTATCGGCCTGCCCTGGTTGGGATTGCCCAACGAAGAGCCAAGGCGACGTACCACTATCCCTTTAGTCGCGAGAATACCGTGATTATTGGTGACTCCCTTCAGGACGTCCGCACTGGACGGGAGGGAGGCGCCAAAGTCATCGGCGTGGCTTCCGGAACGACGTCGGCTGAGCGTTTGGCCGCCGAAGGGGCTGATCGCGTCATACGGGATCTCACGGACGCGGGACGAACCGTACAAATGATCCATGAAGTCGCAGGTCGTACTTTGGCGTAGGGGCCAAACCGCTGCCTGTGCCTCTACGGTTCGCATCCCAGGTTGATCGCTGGTCCACCCCTCACCCCAGGTCTGACCGCGGTACCCACCGCCACCCCGATCCTTCCATGCTGTGATCCCGGCTTGATCAACGGCCACTGCCCATGCGCAAATCGCTCCGGTACGGCTGCCTTTTTACTCACCCTGCCACCCCAACAGGCCACGGCCATGGATGTCCTTTGACAGGGAAGTCAGTCGCTCGGCTTACGCTGACCTGCGTCGACTGAGTTGGGTGGCAAGCGATCACGGCCCGGCTGACAGGGGAAGGGCCCCCACCGCTGAGTCGGGCCGCCGTCAGACGTGTCAGGCGGGAGGCGGAGCGTGGCGACGGCCCCGCCGTCGGGCGCGTTGGCGAAGGACAGCGACGCCCCGATGACCTGGGCCTGGCCGAGCGCGATGGTCAGCCCGAGGCCGTGGCCGCGGCCGCGTTCGGACGCGCCGGTGCGGAACCGTTGGGGTCCGTCGGCGAGCAGCCGGCGGGGGAAGCCCGGGCCGTGGTCCCGTACGGTGACGCAGGTCCCCGCCACGTGGACCTCGACGGGTGCGCGACCGTGCCGGTGGGCGTTGACGACCAGGTTGGTGACGATCCTGTCGAGCCGACGCGGGTCGGTCTGGGTGGTCAGGGTGCCGGACGCGGTGAGCTGTGTCTGCAGCCCGGTGCGCCGTACGGATTCCGTCACCAGTTCGCCGAGCGGTACCGGCTGGGTGTCGGCCTGTTCGGCGCCCGCGTCGAGCCGGGAGATCTCCAGCAGGTTCTCCACCAGGGTCCGCAGCACCCTCACCCGGTCCCTGACCAGATCCGCGGCCTCCCCCTCGGGGAGCAGCCCGCTCGCGGTGACCAGCCCCATCAGCGGGGTGCGCAGTTCGTGGGCGACGTCGGCGGTGAAGTGCTGCTCGGCCAGGAGCCGCCCGAGCAGGCTGTCAGCCATCGAATCGACGGTGGCGGAGATCTCGGCGAGCTCGTCGCTGCCGCGGCCGGCCCCGGTCCTGGCGGCCAGGTCACCGGACGTGATCCGGCGTGCGGTCCGCGCCACCCGCCGCAGTCTGCGGTTGGGCAGTTCCGCGGCGAGCGCCGACAGCGGTACGACGATGGCCAGCGCGGCCAGGGAGTACTTCCACATGTGCCGGTCCAGGGCCCGCCGGGTGAGCAGGTCGGGCGTCATGTCGACCTCCACCGCCACGGGGCTGCCTCGGTACGTCTGTGCCGCCCACATCGAGGGGTGGTCCCCAGGGCCGTCACCGTCGTACCAGGTGGCATACCCGTCCCTTAGCCCCTGCGGGCCGCGGAGGCGGCGCAACAGTTCAACGGGCATGGCCCCGGGCGACATCCGGAGCGAGTCGGGCAAGGTGGCGTCCCGTTCGTGGTCCTGCAGGTCTCGGGACAGCTGCGTCACGGCCTTGGCCCTGCCGTCGTTCAGGGACCGGGCCAGGGTGCTGCGGTGGACCAGCACGCCGACGGTCAGCGCGATGGCGCAGCAGGCCACGGCGACAAGCACAGCGATCTTCCAGCGCAGTGAACGCCAGTTCAGCAGGTCGCGCCGGATGCCCACGTCAGCGCCGCAACTTGTAGCCGAAGCCGCGGACGGTCTGGATCCGCTCGGCCCCGATCTTCTTCCGCAGCCGCTGGACGCACAGGTCGACCACACGGCTGTCGCCGTCCCAGCCGTAGTCCCACACGTTGCGCAGCAGCGTGTGCCGGTCCAGAACGACGCCGGGCTTAGCGGCGAACTCCAGCAGGAGCCGCAGCTCGGTGGGGGCCAGCGCGACCGGTTCGCCCGCCCGGAACACGTCGAGGCTGGCGGTGTCGATGGTCAGGTCGCCGAAGACCAGCGGGGCGCGCTCGCCCGGGCGACCGGAATCCTCCGGCCGTGCCGCACCGCCCACCGGTTCGTTCGGGGGGTGGTGCGGCACGGCCGGGGCAGTGGCGGGGTTGAAGTTCGCCCGCCGCAACAGCGAGCGGATCCGGGCCACCAGCACCGCGGTGTCGACGGGTTTGACCACGTAGTCGTCGGCGCCCGCCTCCAGGCCGGAGACCACGTCCAGGGCGTCGCCGCGCGCGGACATCATCAGGATCGGTTCCATGCTGGTCTCCCTGACTCGGCGGCACAGCCCGATGCCGTCGAGGGCGGGCAGCATCACGTCCAGCAGCAGCAGGTCGTGGCGGCCCTCCCGGAACAGTTCGAGTCCGGTCAGGCCGTCACCGGCAGAGGTGACACCGTAGCCGTAGCGCTCCAGTGCCAAGGTGACCGATCTGCGGATCACTTCGTCGTCCTCCACGAGCAGGATCGCCGCGGTCACCAGGGTGGTTCCCCCGGGCACTGGATCCGACATCTCTCCCCATCGGACGAAGTTGCTGGAGGTCCATCATGCGACAGGGCATCCCGCCCTGCTGAATTCTGCCTCCACCACGCATACGCCGGGGCCGGGTTCGCCGGTGATGCTGTCGGGTCAGGGCTCGCGGGTCTGGGGGCTGTGGTTCGGGTCCTGGTCACCGAGGTGGCTGTCGCGGTGGTCGGGACGAGGCGGGGCACCGGTGAGGGTGCAGCCCTGGCGCGACAGGTCCAGTTTCGATCCCTTGGCCAGACAGTCAGTGATCATGTAAACCTGCTGGCCGTAGCTACGACCCTTCGTGGACGTCACTTCCCCGTTCGTGCCCACTTCGCAGGGGTTGTTGTCGGTGCATTGCTCGCCGTCGTCGTTGTGGGTGTTGTGGATTCCCACGACCGTGGTGCTGTCGGGGGCCAGCAGAGCCGAACCGGAGTCGCCGTGCCAGGGGGCGCAGTCATCCATGGTGGTGTAGCGGATTGAGTTGTTCATCTGGTAGCCGCCTTCCCGTAGGCGTGGGACTACGGCTTCGGCGGTGCAGTGGTAGCGGGCGCCGAGGGAGGCCACGGTCAGTGGGTCGCCTGCGCGCACGGGGGCGGACGCGAGCTGGAAGACCTTCGCGCCTTCGGCCTTCAACCGCGCGTAGGTCTTGTCCAGGCGGTAGAGCGCGATGTCGGTGCCGGTCATCGTCGCGTACACCAGCCGTTTCGCACGGGCCGTGGTCTGCGGATAGCCCTGACGGTCGACGATGGGCACCTCGCGGTCGGCAGGCTGGTCCACTGTCGCGGTTCCGGGCGCGGGCCACTGTCCCTGCACACAGTGACCGTTGGTCAGCAATAGCGCCGGGTCCTGTGGACGGGAGGCGGGGGTACGGACCACCGAGCCCGCACAGCCGCTCAGGTCAACCGACCCTTCCATGTCCGGGATCGGATCATCGGGGGGCACGTCGGTGCCCGTGATGATGTCGTTGATCCAGTCGGCGTGCCTGGTGACATCGGAGTACAGCGTCTTGCCGCTTTCGTCGGGGCCGCTGACCACACCTGCCACGGCCCACTGACCGCCCTCGCGGACCAGCGCAGGACCCCCGGAGTCCATGTTCGAGGCGGCGACGCTGCCGTCGGCGCTACCGACGCACAACTCCCCGACGTTGTGTGACGGACACGTCGAGATCGGCTGCACCACGGTGTCGGCCTCCCGCAGTCGCGTGGGGAAACACGCCGGATTGGTACTGTCGTCGCAGGTCATGCCCCAGCCCATGATACGGACGGGCGTGTTGTCCGGGGGTGTGGTGGAGGCGATCCGCACGGGCTTGGCCCGGACCGGGGTCCGCAGGTGCATCAACGCCAGGTCGCGGCCCCAGAACCCTCCCTCATCGCGACTGCTCGCCAGCCGGTAGAAGTGGTCGACTTCGGCGACCTCGCCGCCGGAGGTGGTGTCCAGTGACCCGACCCGGACCTTCCAGCCACGCGGGACACCCGCCTTCGCATTGGTCGGGTTCCGGCCGGCGCAGTGGCTGGCGGTCAGGACCCAGCGTGGCGCGAGGACCTCCACCCCACAGCCATGCCTGTCCGGGCGCGGCGGAGCGGGGTAGGACAGCTGGAACGAGCCCATGAACGAGTAGGCCCGGGTGGACTCGGCGCCACCCACGACTGCCTGCGCCGACAAGGGTGATACAAGGGCCGCGGCCAGCGCGATCCCCGTCGTCAGGGCGGCGGCCGCCCTTCGGCCTGTCGATGTGTGCATGCGCGGCTCCCCTTGCGTCTGCCGCCGGCCATCGCTCCGGCGGGCTCGTGCTGGGGACAGCAGTCGGCTGTCCCGTCCGGCACCGAGCCTGGACCCAGTGGCCCTCCGGGGGGTCTCTGCCGCGTATCAAGTTCGGCGCGGCAGCCGCTCAGTTGTGTATCAGCGAGTCCGGTGAACAGGCCCAGCGGGATGACCTTTGCCACCTCGGTGCCAACCTCGTTTTCCGGCATGGGCTCGGCCGCCGGCGGGTCAGGGACGGGCCGGTCGGTGGCAGTGGTCCGAGTGCGGGCAGCGATCCGCCGGTCCCGCTTCGAGCGTTTGGCCGGGCGGTCTTTCTCAGCGGCAGGGCCGTCGTGGCCCGTCTCGCCGTGGTGCCAGTGCAGCCAGAAGGGCTGCGAGGCGATCCCCACCACCTCAGGACCGAAGTCCATCAGCACACGCCGGTCCCGCTCCAGCCATGACTCGAAACCAACGTGCCGACCGTTCGTCGCCGCCCAGTACCAGCCCGAGAAGTGACGCTCACCACGCGACCACCGAAAAAGCCGTACCGCAGCCACGTCCTCGAACCGGGCCGTCACGCAGTCCGGCAGCGGACGCCGACGACGCTCGCGTACAGCATCCACGTACGACAGCTCGACGTACGGCTCCGCAAGACCCATACCGGCAGGTACGGCCATCCAGCACCCCCAGCGCATCACCCCGTACGACTAGGTTCGCTGGCAAGGAAGCCGGAACGACTGGGTTCGCTGTCAAACGCCTCGATTGGATGACAGCGGACAATGGACCAGATGGCTTTGTTCACGAGAACCGGCTCTGGTCCACTTCTTGTGGCCGAGTACGCAGCGTGACTGTTGCTCGGCGTTGGATGTCTGACGAAGTCGCCCGAAAATCGTCATGCCAGGGTGAAGTGGGGCCGAGAGTTCTGCCCCGTGAGCGAAGTACGGCCGCAGCTGGATGAGCTTCTGTTCGGGTCAGTGGAAAACGTGTCGGTGGGGTCGGTCAACGTGGCTGACACGGTCGTGTACGTCGAGGCACAGACCACGGTCAGTCGGGCGGCATGTCCGAGCTGCGGGTGTTGGTCAGGGCGGATACACGGCTCCTACCTGCGGTTTCCCCGTGACCTACCAACCGCTGGCAAGCTGGTCGTGGTGTCGCTGCGAGTACGCCGGTTCTGCTGCTCTGAGGAGTCCTGCCCGCGCAAGACCTTTGTCGAACAGGTGCCGGGGCTCACCCGTCGGTTCGGCCGACGGACGGAGCGGCTGCGTTCGACGCTGGTCTCGGTCGGGCTCGCGCTCGCGGGACGTGCCGGCGCCCGGATGTCGGACGCCTTTGGGGTGCGAGTCAGCCGGAACACCCTGCTGAGGCTGATCACCTCGCTGCCGGATCCGCCCGTCTCCACGCCCCGCGTGGTCGGAGTCGACGAATACGCTCAGCGCAAGGGCCGGATCTACGGGACCGTGCTCGTCGACGTCGAGACCCGCCGCCCCGTGGACCTCTTACCGAACCGGGAAGCGGACACCCTCGCGGCCTGGCTGGCCGAAAGGCCCGGGATCGAGGTCATCTGCCGGGACCGCGCCCGCTTCTACGCCGAAGGAGCCACCCGCGGCGCCCCACAAGCTCTTCAGGTCGCTGACAGGTGGCACCTCTGGCACAACCTCGGCGAAGCCGCCGAGAAGTGCGTCTTCCAGCACCGCGCCTGCCTGCGACCAGCACCGAAGCCGCTGGAGGAGCCCCAGCAGACGCCGGAACCGCCCGCGTTGTCGCCGTGGCCGACCGGGCACCGGTTCGCTGAACGGACCCGTGCCAAGCATGCAACCGTCCACGCGCTCCTGGCCGCCGGCCACAGCAAGCGATCTATCGCCCGGCAGCTCGGCATGGGCTTCAGCACCGTCCTCCGCTTCGCGCATGCCGCCAAGCCGGAACAGTTGTTCACCGGCCAGTGGCAAAGCCGCCCCACCAAGCTCGACGCCTTCAAGCCCTACCTCGACGAGCGGTGGCAAGAGGGCTGCACCAACGCCTGGAAGCTATGGGAAGAGATCAAGGAACAGGGCTACTCGGACGGCTACGGCAACGTGCGCGCCTACGTCAGCCGGAACCTACGCGGCAAACCGCAGCCTGTCGGCCCCCGACCGCCATCCTCCCGAACCGTCACCCGCTGGATCCTCACTCGTCCCGAAGGACTGACCGAGAGAGACCGGATCCAGCTCAAGGACGTATTGGCGAACTGCCCCGAACTGGACGCACTCGCCGGACACGTCCGCTCCTTCGCCCACATGCTCACTCAGTTGCAGGGCCACAAGCTGCCGGCATGGATCGAAGCCGCGACCGTCTCAGACCTCCCCAGCCTCCAGCGATTCGCACGGCACCTGGAGCGCGACCTCGACGCCGTCACCGCCGGACTCACACAGCAGTGGAACTCCGGAGTCGTCGAGGGGCATGTCAACCGGATCAAGATGCTGAAGCGCCAGATGTTCGGCCGGGCCGGCTTCGAACTCCTCCGCAAGCGCGTCCTGCTCTACTCGTGAAGCATGCAGTCAGGGGCGTATAGGGCGTCGCTGACCTTGCGACTGCTGGCGCGCGGCCTGAAGCCGCGGCATTGTCAGCGGACAGTCCACTCGTCTCCGGGGATGCAGTCATGCACGGTGTAAGCCCAGCCGTCGAATCGCGCGAAGACCGGCCGTGACAGAAGGATGTCGTCGGCTCGTTGCGCACGGAGCATGATTCCAAGCTCGTCCGACGCCGGATCGCCCTCGACGGAAAACGTGGGGTCCATGCCGAGCCCCTCCTGATACTCGTGGAACTCACCCGCCAGCTCGGATGGCACCCGTCCAACCAACTGAATCCCCTCCATCGAGACCAGTGGTCCACACAGTGCGTCAACGACTACACAGGCCAGCCCGCCGGATTGCCTGTAGTAGACGGTGACGGCCCTCGTGTACGCCGGGGTGGTTGTCTCACGAAAGACCGCCTGGAGCACAAGGGCGCCGTGTCTCTGGGGCATGGAGGAGGCGATTCCAGCGAACCCCTGCAGCTCCATCGCGGTGTCGGCTTCCTCGTGGCTCATGCCGAATCGGAGCGGACCCACGCTCTCGAAGGGGGTGTAGTGCCACTGCACTCGTTCGGAGTTGTTCACGACAGACCACATAGTCCGGCCATCTCACCACACGGCACTGACATCACTATCCGTGAGTCTCCACAAGAAGTGGACCAGAGCCCGAGAACCGACAGCAGATGTTCACCACTTCGGGAGGCACCCGGCACGTCGGGGATTCGAACGCTGCGTTACACACCGTGGCCGTGCACAGTCCCGCGCCGCGGATGCGAAAACACGTGGAAGGTCCGCCACAGAGCTGCGACGATGCCCCCTGCTTTCTTCGCGGAGGACATTTGTTCGTTTTCGTGTGTGCGGGATGTGGCGCCGAGCTGACCATCCCGCTGTCCCCGGTCGCGCTGCCGGTTCATGCCCATCAGAAGTACGGGAACGGGATCCAGCTCCCGGTGCTCATGGAGTCGGGCACATTCGCCGTGGAACCGGAGCCCTGGGGGCCGCCGTGGCGGAGGTGGGGGGAGATCGACCCGGACGAGGCGGCGGCCCGCGGTATCTACGCTCCGCTCTACGCCTTGTCCGACAGCGCACCCGGCACCGTCGTCATCGCCCCCGGGGATACGCGCGGCACCGTGCTCATCCCGCACGAAGCCGGCGGCTACTGCTGCGGCCTCGACTGGGGTGACGGCTCCAACCTGGCATGCGAGGCGTGCGGCCTGCCGGTGGCGAGCCGGATCGACGACTGCTCCCTCTGGCAGGCGGTCTGGCTCGCGCCGGGCGCCGTGAACCGCCTCCCCGTGGACGACACCGACTCCGACTCCGCAACCCTCTCCTGGGAGGAACTCCTGGAGGAGGGGGTAGCCACGCCCCCGATGGCGCCGATCAGCAGATGGGGCTCGCTCCTCGGGCTGGACCACTGGTGGTCATGGAGCCCACAGTGGGAAGCGGCAGCCGGTCGGGCCCTGGCCCACCTCCTGGCAGCTTCCGACGGCCGACCGGTGACGGTCCCGCCCGGCCTGACCACGGAAGTGTTCCAACGCGCCCTCGACGCCCTGCTGCCCGCGGACCAGCCAGCGCGACGCGCCGTCCTGGCCGGTCCGGGGCTGTCCGCCCCCGGCCCGGACGCCGACATGATCCTCGTGCCGACCCACCCGCAGACGGGAGAACTCTGGAGCCCAGCCGGCCCGGACGCACCTGCACGCCCGGTGCCACTGCCGTTCGGGATATGGATGTGTATGGCCTTCCCCGAACCACACCTCTACCTCCCCACCTCGGGAACCATGCCCGACGGCGTACTGCGCGACGACCCACCCCCGCCACGCTCCCACCACCTGTTCCGAGCCGACCCGGGAACCTTCCAGCACACCCTGGTCCGATTGCCGGCGGTCCGCAGCCCGTGGCTGCGCGAGATCCTCGACAACCTCACGCACCACATGCAAGCCGGTCTCTTCTAGCTGACTGCCAGACGACGCCGGTACTCACGCTCCGGAGCTGCGCAATCGAACAGCACCAGGTAGTGGTGCCTCCCGAAGTGGTGAACATCTGCTGTCCGTTCTCGTGAACAAAGCCAGACCAGCGGATCCCCGCCGCACCCACACCATCAGGCGACGAGAGGACCTCGCAGCGATTCACGAACTGCCGTTTCAGATCGTCTATACAGGTCCAAAGGGCTGACGTCGCTCAACTTCACCTATTGGTAGGCCGCTGAGAGTAGCCTCGCTTAGCGCGTGCCAGCGGTGTTCGAACCTGTGGCGCTGTTTCTCCAGGTCGCGCACGTGGATGGGCTTGTTGTACTGGGCTGTTATGCCGCGTTGTGCAAGCTCCTTAACGACGCATTCGAGGGCTGGATGGTCATCGGCGGCTCGTTGCTCGGCCCAGACGATGTATATCCGAAATTGCAGAAAATAACGGGCCAGAGTCTTTGCTTTGAGGGGCTGGTTTTCACCGTCCACGATCCCCTGGCGGGCGAGATACGCCGACAGCTCGGCGGCGGTTGGCTCTCTTCCCTGCTGGTGCTGAAAGTCCTGCCAAGCAAGGAGGTAACGATCGACCGAGGACAGATTGCGCAGCGGTGACATCGTTTCCTCCTCCAGCCTAACGACCTCCCGCGAAGAAGGGGGCTCCGTTTCCTGGCCGGTGGCCGGGGAACCCTCGGGCACTACCGCAGTCGTACCGTCCGGGGCCAGGGTGCTCGACGCTGCCCCCTCATCGGTGACGGATCGTCCCACAGACGGTTCCTCGTTCCACTGCCGGTGCTCCTGCTCCAAAGCGCAGGAAAGGTCGAAGGGCGGCTCGTAGGACGGGTCGTAGTCAACCTCGTAGAGGGTGTTCCTATGGGGGGCCGTGAGCCACGGGTTTCGGTTGCCCGGGACCTGGTCCTGCTGTGGTTGCGCCTGCTCCACAGGCTCGGGCGACTGGAGGGTTTGGGGCAGAGGGAGTTGTTCGGCCGACTGCTGCTGGGGAGCCGCAGCCAGATCCGGCCCCGCGCCGTGTGGCACCTCGAACTGCTGCGCCTGCTGCGGCGCGGGCGGGAACAGCGCGGGCTTGATGCCGGCCGCCGCCAGACCCGAGGGGGCCGTCTCCGTCAGCGGGACGCCGTAGCGGGCGAGCCGCAGGGGCATCAGGGACTCGACCGGGGCCT